>JBEBFX010000147.1:0-8233 GCA_040081735.1 Alphaproteobacteria bacterium
GCTCGGCGCTGGCCCCGGCATCCAGGGCGGCCAGCCGCACCGCCAGATCATTCATCGCCAGCCTCTCCTGATCCGTTGGCTGACGATATTTTTTGGCGGGCAGCACAAAATCATGATAATAGGCGACCGCATAATCCACCATCCGGTTGAGAATGGGATGCGCCGCAGGCTGCACGCCGGGAAGATAGCGCGCGATAAAGCCCCATAAGACGCTACTGACGCTGCTGTTGCTGGCGCTTGCAAGATTGAGCAGCATGGAAAACGAAACCGGAACTTCCTCGCCCGGCGGCGATCCGCGATGAACGTGCCACACGGGGTTTGAGAGCTGTTCGGCCGGCGTTTGGGCGGCATAGGCGTCAAGATGGGCGATATATTCATCCACAGCCTTGGGGATCACATCGAAGTGCAGCCGCTTGGCCGTGCGGGGTTTTTGAAACATGTATAGTTGCAGGCTTTCCGGCGACGCATACCGCAGCCACTCATCGATGGTCAGGCCGTTGCCGCGGGATTTGGAAATGCGCTCACCGTTTTCATCCAGAAAAAGTTCGTAACTCAGGGCTTCGGGCGGCTTTCCGCCTATGGCCTTGCAAATGCGGCTGCCCATCTGCACGGAACTGATAAGATCCTTGCCGGACATTTCATAATCGACATCCAGCGCCGCCCAGCGCATGGCCCAATCCGCGCGCCATTGCAGTTTGCAGCGCCCGCCAGTGACGGGGGTTTCGACCAGTGATCCATCTTCGTCCCGGTAAACGATCGTGCCGGACACGGGGTGCACTTCCACGACGGGCACTTCCAGAACACGCCCGGTTCTGGCGCAAACCGGCAGGAAGGGGCTGTAGGTTCTGCGGCGTTCTTCACCCAGTTCCGGCAACACCACGTTGATCACCGCATCATAATTTTTCAGCACATTCAGCAGCGCCGCATCAAACTTTCCGGAACGGTACATTTCAGTGGAGCTGAAAAATTCATACTGAAAGCCGAATGCATCCAGAAAGGCGCGCAGCCGCGCATTGTTATGGGCGCCAAAACTGCTGTGTTCGCCAAACGGGTCGGGCACATCGGTGAGGGGCTTTTTCAGATGCGGCAGCAGAATAGCGCCATTGGGAATATTATCGGGAACCCGGCGTAATCCATCCATGTCATCGGAAAAACAGATCAGACGGGTCGGCACATCGCTGATCTGTTCGAAGGCATAACGCACCATGCTGGTGCGCGCCACTTCACCAAAGGTTCCGATATGGGGAAGGCCGCTGGGCCCATAGCCCGTTTCAAACAGGACATGGCCCTTGGCCGGCATTTTGCCGCCGATCCTGGCCACAACCTTGCGGGCTTCTTCGAACGGCCAGGCTTTGCTGGCAACGCAGATATCGCGGGAAATACTCATACATCGGCTCTTTACGGGTGAAGGCAGTCCGTATGTATCAGGCCAAGCGCAGGATTGAGCAAGTTTAAAGCGCATTACCGCAATAATTAACACTGGACTGGAAGCCCGGAGTTTCCCCAAAAAATTGACCCCTTCCCAAGGGCGATGGGAAGGGGTCACAGGGACATGTATGGAGACATGCACGTACTTGGGGAGTACAGAAAGTAATCTGGCGCCCCATCGCGGCGGGAGCGGGGCCGGAATAAGGTATTTTTGTGTCCCAGGGCTTGCCGGGATGTCGCCGGCCCGGGCAGATCAGCGCGACCCAAACCTTGCAAGTCTGTTTGACCGGTTGATGGACACGGATCTGGATATGACGGAGGCGCGCGCCATTGAGGGGCAAATATGGACGCTCTGGCAACCCTCCGGAAGCGCCACCACCGATCTATTGCTGTCGCGTGCCGATGATTTTTTGCGCGAGGACGCCTACGACCCGGCGATCCATCTGCTTAATGAAGTTGTCAGCCTGTCTCCCGGCTATGCCGAGGGCTGGAACAAACGGGCCACGGCGTTTTTCCTGCGGGACAATTATAAGGCGGCGCTCCAGGATGTGGAACGCACCTTGCGTCTGGAGCCTCGGCATTTCGGCGCCTGGTCGGGTCTTGGCACCATTCTTCTGGCGATGGGCGAAGATGCGAGAGCCTTGAAGGCCTATCAAAAAGCCCTGCTGATTAATCCTCATCTGACAGAAATCGCCAAGGAAGCCCAGCGCCTTGAACTGACTGTCAAGGGACGCGGGATCTAGGCGTTGCAAAGGGCAAGGGGCCGGGGCGTGATATCCGCACTATTGATTCTGGGCGCCATTACGGGCAGTTTGCTGGGCTATAGCAGTTATGCCGCCATCAACGCCGTCAAGGCGCACCCGCCCCTGGGCAGCTTTACCGAGGTTGAAGGCGTCAGGCTGCATTACCTCGAAAGCGGCCCCGCAGAAACGGGGCCATCCGCGCGCCAGACTATCGTGCTGCTGCATGGCGCCAGCAGCAATCTGCGCGATTTCGCCATCAGTATTTTTCCCGCGCTGGCTTCGCGCTACAGGGTCATTGCCATTGACCGGCCGGGCTATGGATACAGCGGGCGCCCGCCCAGTAATGACGGGAACTGGATTGATCCGGCAGTGCAGGCCAGGCTGATACACGGACTTCTGGCGCAGGCAGGCGTGCAGGATGCAATTCTGGTGGGGCATTCCTGGGCGGGTTCGGTCGTGCTTGCCTACGCGCTGGATTATCCCCAGGACACAGGGGGCGTTGTGATGCTGGCCGGCGCCTCGCATCCCTGGCGCAGTCACCCCTCGTTTCACAATCGCTGGCCTGCCATTCCTGTTCTGGGTGATGTGTTTTTGCATACTCTGGCGGCGCCCGGGTTCGCACTGGCTTCATCCACTGCGGTACAGCGTAATTTTGCGCCAAATTCGCCCCCGGCGGATTATGAAAATCGTGCCGCGCTGTCGCTTTTGGTGCGCCCTGATAACTGGCGGGCGAATGCCGAGGATATGCGCAATCTGTCGGCGTTCCTGGCGGTGCAAAAAAATCGCTATGCAGAACTTCACATGCCGATGACGATAATTTTTGGCGAAGATGACAAATCCGTAAATCCTGAAAACCATGGCCGGCGGCTGCACAATCAGGTCGCGGGATCGAAACTGATTCTGCTGCCGCATACGGGACATTCCCCGCACCACGCCCATCCGGAGGTGGTGATTGACGCCATCAACGATGTCGCCCGCCAGGCCAGATCAGGTGAGGGCGGCGGTAAAGCGTCAGAAGATATTCGATAAAATCTCTGTTACGGAATTTCCGGGCGCTGGCCGCCGCTGCCGACCATGGCAATGTGCAGAACATTAGTGGCGCCCGGTGTTCCAAAGGGGACACCGGCGGTAATGACAATACGCTGGCCGCTGCGCGCGAAACGTTCCTGAAACACCAGGCGCGACGCCTTGTCCACCATTTCATGAAAGTCATGCACATCCACCGTGCACACGCAATGCAGGCCCCAGGCCAGAGATAACCGCCGCGCCGTGCCGATGCGCGACGTAAGCACCATGATCGGAACCAGCGGCCGGGTGCGCGCCACGCGCAGACCGGTAGACCCGGAATTGGTATAACTTACAATGGCGGCGGCATGCACGGTGTCCGCCACCGTATGGGCGGCTTCGGCGATTGCGTCGGCAGCGGTTGATTGTGGCGGGGTGCGTAATCCGGCCACCGTAGCGGCATAATTTGTATCGCTTTCGACCCGGCACGCGATCCGGTTCATCATGCTGACCGCCTCAATGGGATATTTGCCGGACGCGGATTCCGCCGACAGCATCACCGCATCTGCGCCTTCGAACACGGCGTTCGCCACATCGGAGACTTCCGCCCGTGTCGGAATTGGCGCTTCGATCATCGATTCCAGCATTTGCGTGGCAACCACGACAGGCTTGCCGGCGGCGCGGGCGGCGCGGGTTATCTGTTTTTGCCATCCGGGGACATGTTCAACCGGGAGTTCAACGCCCAGATCGCCGCGCGCCACCATAATGGCGTCGCTGACCTCGATTATTTTCACGAGATCCTCTAGCGCCGAGGGTTTTTCAATTTTCGCCAGCACGGCGGCGCGGCCGGTAATCAGGCGCCGCGCCTCAAGAATGTCTTCAGCGCGCTGCACAAACGACAGCGCGATCCAGTCAACGCCAAGTTTTGCCACATGTTCCAGATCGGCGAGGTCCTTGGGCGACAGGGCGCTCAGGGGCAGCACCACATCGGGCACATTGACCCCTTTGCGCGACAGTAAAACGCCGCCAACCTCAACCGTGGTTTCCGCACGATCCGCATGTATGGTCTGAACCGTCAGGCGGATGCGTCCATCATCAATCAGCAGTGTCGAGCCAGGTTTCAGCGCCTGAAATATTTCCGGATGCGGTAACGGCGCGCGCGTTGCGTCCCCCGCCACCGGCTCCAGGTCCAGAACAAAACTTTGACCCGCCGTCAGGACAGCGGCATTGTCCCTGATTTCGCCGATACGCAATTTCGGCCCCTGAAGGTCCGCCAGAATACCGATGGGCCGGTCAATTTCGGCTTCGGCGGCGCGGATCATCTGGTACATTTCCGTGGCGGCGGCATGGCTGGTGTGGCTCATATTGATGCGAAATACATCTGCCCCGGCGATGAACAATTTGCGGATCATCTCCGGCGTGGCGCTGGCAGGCCCGAGTGTCGCCAGAATTTTTACTTTACGGTCACGGTGCATAGTGATAACGGCTCCAGATTGGCAGAGAGTATAGTCTATAATATGGTTAACAAGTGTTACACATAGGCATCGGCGCAATTAAAGCGCGAATCATGTAATTTATTCCCATGTCAGAAATCCTCCGCGACCATTCGCCCTTTCGCCTGGTTAATGCAGAAGGCGGCCCGGGCCTGCTGCTGGTGTGCGACCACGCCAGTAATTCAGTGCCGCCGGAATATGATAACCTTGGACTGCCCGAGGGTGCATTTGCCCGGCACATTGCCTACGATATAGGCGCCGCACAGGTCACATTGGCGCTGTCGCGGCTGTTGAATGCGCCTGCGGTGCTGGCGGGGTTTTCCCGGCTGCTGATTGACCCGAACCGGGGTGCGGATGACCCGACCCTGGTGATGAAGCTTTCGGATGGCGCAATCATTCCAGGCAATCGCCATGTCGACGCGGCAATCCTCAGGGATCGAATTTCACGTTACTACACGCCGTACCATCAGGCGATAGCTGGACGCATCGCTGCGGCGCGCGCAAGCGGAATTGCGCCTGCCATTGTGTCGCTGCACAGTTTTACGCCGGTATTTCAGGGCCGCACCCGGCCCTGGCATATCGGAATCTTATGGGATAAGGATGGGCGCATCGCGCAGCCCATCCTTTCGTCCTTGCAGGCGGACAGCAGCCTGTGCATCGGTGACAATCTGCCTTATTCCGGTGAACTGGTTGGCGATTGCATGTTCCAGCACGGCACCCGGAATGGCCTGCCCCATGTGCTGATTGAACTGCGGCAGGATTTGATTGCGGAGTATTCCGGCGCTGAATTGTGGGCGGAATTGCTGGCCGCGCATTTGCGTCCTATATTAGAGGGAATAGAGAGGTAATCCGATGGACAAGCAAACCCGAACCGAACTTGAAGCCGCCGCCTTTCGCCGCCTTACCCGGCATCTGGCGTCGCGTACGGACGTGCAGAATATTGATCTGATGATCCTTGCGGGTTTTTGCCGGAACTGTTTGTCCGACTGGTACAAAGAGGCCGCAGACGAGAAGGGCCTGAGCGTCAGCCGCGACGATGCGCGTGAAATTGTTTATGGGATGCCATTTATGGAATGGAAAGCGCAGCACCAGACAGAGGCGACGCCGGAACAGCTGGCCGCGATGGCGGCGGCGAAGAAGCACGATTGATATTTATCCGGGAGAAAAAGGTATGTCCGACGGCGGAATTATCGCAGCTGACCAGTTAAAGGCCTTTATTTCGCGCATCGAGCGCCTTGAAGAAGAAAAGGCCACCATTGCGGGCGATATAAAAGAGGTCTATTCCGAAGCCAAGGGCAATGGGTTTGACCCCAAAATCATGCGCCACATTGTGCGTTTGCGCAAAATGGACCGCGATGATTACAATGAGCAACAGGCGCTGATCGAACTGTACGCGGCGGCCGTTGGCCTGGCGGGGGTGTAAGCCCATATAAACACTTCAGGCGGCGTATATATCCCGAAAAGCAATATGTACCAGGGGTTTATGGATGAAAAAGGGATTTATCCTGACAGCTGTTGCGCTTCTGGCCAGTGCAGCCGTGGCGCAAACGGAGCCATCTCCTAATGCGGCGGAGGAAGCCCTGCGCGGCGCGGCGGAGCAGATCATGAACGGGGTGCGCATGATGATCCTTGCAATACCCCAATATGAAGCGCCCGTGCAGCTGGAAAATGGCGATATCCTGATCCGTCGCAAACAGCCGGCGTCAAATGACACCGTGCCTGATAACAACGCGCCGTCGGATCTTTAATTTCAGAATCGGAGTGAGCGGATGAGTGCAGTACAGGCCAGTGATCTGGGTGACTTGCCGGAATGGGATCTCGGCGCGCTGTACGCCGGCATTGACGATCCAAAGTTCGCGGCGGATTTTACCGGGGCCGCGCAGGCGGCGAAGACGTTTGCGCAAACCTATCAGGGTAAACTGGCCGGGCTGGATGGCGCGGCGTTTGGCGCGGCGATCAGCGCCTATGAACAGCTTGAAGAGCAGCTGGGCAGGATATTGTCGTTTGCGTCGCTGGTGTATGTCACACGCATGGATGATCCCGATCTGGCGGGCTTTCAGGCGAATGCCCAGGCGCGCGCGAGTGAGATTGCCTCGGTTCTGGTTTTCTTTACACTGGAAATCAACCGCATTGACGATGCGCATCTGGCAATTTTGCTCAAGGATCCTGCCACTGTGCGCTATCAGCCCTGGATAGAAGATTTACGCATCTACCGGCCCCATGAGCTTTCGGACGAACTGGAAAAATTGCTGGTGGAAAAAAGCGTCACGGGCCGCGCGGCGTGGGGCCGCCTGTTCGATGAAACCGTGGCCGGACTGCGCTTTACGGTGCGCGGCAAGGAACTGACCGAGGAAGAAACCCTGCATCTGTTGAGCGAGCCGGACGCAGATGTCCGGGCCGATGCGGCGGTTGCCCTCGCGGATGTGTTTGGACGGAACATCAAACTGTTTGCGTTGATCACCAATACGCTGGCCAAGGATAAGGATATCGAGGACCGCTGGCGGCATTATCCGGAACCGGCGACGGCGCGGCACTTGTCAAACCGGGTTGAGCCTGAAGTGGTGGCGGCCCTGGTAAGCGCCGTGCGCGACGCCTATCCGCAATTATCGCATCGCTATTATGCCCTTAAGGCGCGCTGGCTGGGCAAGGACAAGCTGGCGTTCTGGGACCGCAACGCGCCCTTGCCGGATCAAAGTGACCGGCGCATTGGCTGGGAAGAGGCGCGCACGACCGTACTGTCGGCCTATGCGGATTTTGCCCCGGAAATGGCGCAGATCGGACAGCAGTTTTTTGACGGGCGCTGGATACATGCGCCAACGGTTGCAGGCAAAATCGGCGGCGCGTTTTCGCACTCAACGGTTCCCAGCGCGCATCCCTTTGTGCTGATGAATTATCAGGGCAAGCTGCGCGATGTGATGACGCTGGCGCATGAGCTGGGCCATGGCGTGCATCAGGTGCTGGCGGCGGGGCAGGGGGCGCTGATGGCCGATACACCCTTGACGCTGGCCGAAACAGCCAGTGTGTTTGGCGAAATGCTGACCTTTCAGGCGCTGCTGAAAACCGCGCGGTCACCGGCGGAAAGGCGCGGCATGCTGGCGTCCAAGGTCGAGGACATGCTGAATACAGTGGTGCGGCAGATCGCGTTTTATGAGTTTGAGCGCAGGGCGCATGACGCGCGCAAACAGGGCGAACTGACGCCGGAACAGCTGGGCGAAATATGGCTGGGGGTGCAGCGCGAAAGCCTCGGGCCATCGATTGATCTTTCCGCCGGGTACGAAAACTTCTGGTGCTATATTCCGCACTTCATTCATTCGCCGTTTTACGTCTACGCCTATGCGTTCGGGGATTGTCTGGTGAATTCGCTGTTTGCGGTTTATTCCCGCGCGGCTTCCGGCTTTCAGGAAAAATATTTCACCATGCTGCGCGCGGGCGGCTCCAAACGCTATGGCGAACTGCTGGCCCCGTTTGGCCTTGATGCCAGCGACCCGGCGTTCTGGCGCGGCGGGCTTTCGATGATCAGCGGATTTATTGATGAACTGGAAGCGGGCTCCGCTTAAGCGATTT
>JBEBFX010000296.1:0-2082 GCA_040081735.1 Alphaproteobacteria bacterium
AATCTGTCGATGAACAGCGCCACAGCCTATGAGCAGTTCCGTCTGGCGGAGGTGTTTGCCCGTCACCACCCTGCTGCAAAAACGGTGATTTTCGGTATCGATCTGGTCTGGTGCACGCCGGGAAAAGAGATCGAAAAATACACTCCGCGCCCGTTTCCGGAATGGATGTACGATACAAATCCGTACAATGATTTTCTGCATCAGTTTGATCTTTACACGATTGAACAGGCCGGGCGTCAGGCGGGCACAATGCTGGGTGTGCGGCGGCTGAAATATGGCCGGGATGGCTATACCAATTTTCTGCCCGATGCCGCAGCCTATGAGTTGTCCAAAGTGCAGGCCGCATTGGCTGTTTCGCGCAGTGCCGGGCTGGCGGAGGCCAAAGCGCCCGAAGGGATTGATGCCGGGGCCTTAAACTTTCCAGCGCTTCCCATGTTGCATGAAATGCTGACAAGGCTGCCTCAAGGGACGCGCAAACTATTGTTTATCGCGCCCTACCATTTTGCGCGTCAGCCGATGCCGGGAAGCCAAAGCGCCATGGAATGGGCGGAGTGCAAGAAACGGATTGGGGCGATCGTTATGAAATCTCCCAACACCGCCGCAGCCGACTTCATGATAGAAAGTCCGTTCACGGCCACGGACGCCAATTACTGGGATCCGGTGCATTATTCCGTCGCGGCAACAGATATTCTGATGGATGATTTGTGGCTAGCGGCGCAGGGAAAACCCGGCGCCAATTTCAAATTCCTGGGAAAATGATCACAGCATTGCCAGCGCCTGATCCAGGTCCGCAATAATATCCTGCACATCCTCAATACCAACAGACAGGCGCACGACATCTGGCCCGGCGCCTGCGGTTTTTGCGGCGGCCTGATCAAGCTGGCGGTGTGTAGTCGAAGAGGGATGAATAATCAGGCTGCGCGTGTCGCCGATATTGGCGAGATGGCTGAACAGTTTTACTTCACTGACGATTTTTACGCCGGCGTCATAGCCGCCCTTGACGCCGAATGTGAGCACGGCGCCCGCCCCCTTGGGCAGGTAGTGTTGCGCCAGTTTGTTAAACGGACTGTCAGGCAGGCCTGCATAAGACACCCACGCGACCTGACTGTGCGCCTGTAGATATTTGGCAACCGCCATCGCGTTTTCGCAATGGCGCTGCATGCGCAGGGCCAGGGTTTCAATTCCGGTCAGGATCAAAAAAGCATTCATCGGCGCCAGCGCCGGACCAAGGTCGCGCAATCCAAGCACCCGGCAGGCAATGGCGAACCCCAGATTGCCGAATGTCTCATGCAGTTTCATGCCGTGATAGCTGGGGGAAGGTTCAGAAAGCGCGGGGTATTTCCCGTTCGACCAGTTGAATTTGCCGCCATCGACGATCAGCCCCCCAAGGGAGTTGCCGTGGCCGCCCAGAAATTTGGTGGCGGAATGCACGACAATATCTGCGCCATGGTCCAAAGGCCGGCACAGATAGGGCGTCGCTAGTGTATTATCGACGATCAGCGGAATATCGGCTTCATTGGCGATTTTGGCGATGGCCGCGATATCCATGACGACGCCGCCCGGATTGGCCAGGCTTTCAATGAAGATGGCTTTGGTTCCGGGGGTGATGGCGCGGCGAAAACTTTCCGGTTCGGTCGCCTCGGCCCATTTCACATGCCAGCCCATTTTGGCGAAAGCATGGGCGAACTGGTTCATCGAGCCGCCATAAAGTTTGTTGGCGGCAACAAACTCATCGCCATTTTCCATCAGGGTATGAAAGGCGATGAATTGCGCCGCATGCCCGGACGCTACCGCCAGCGCAGCGCTGCCGCCCTCAAGGGCCGCAATGCGCGCCTCCAGCACCGCATTGGTCGGATTGGTGATGCGCGAATAAATATTGCCGAATTCCTGAAGGTTAAACAGCGCGGCGGCGTGATCGACATCGTCAAACACATAGGACGCCGTTTGATAGATTGGCGTGATGCGGGCGCCCGTGGTTGGATCGGGTGCTGCGCCCGCATGAATGGATAAAGTGTCGAAACCATATGTGCTCATTGTCATTTTCCTCTTGTCCGGGGATAAAAAGCTTTTGAACTGTCATCC
>JBEBFX010000148.1:0-8147 GCA_040081735.1 Alphaproteobacteria bacterium
GGCGGGCGCGCAGTTGGCGCCTGGACAGCCCAAGATTGTGCGGGACACTGCCTGCATGTTCTCGATCGCGCCGTTCGTCGAACACGCCCGCATGGGCTTTCAGATAGACGTCCAGCTCTGCATCCGACGGCGCCAGCGCATCGATTTCAGTGTCGTGCAGAAATTCCATCTTGAGGCGCAGGCGGCGGCGGACAACCGTGTCGTCCTTGTCGAGGCCCAGGGCCAATGCCTCGCGGACGTAAATCTCTTCTTTCACATAGTCATCGATCAGCCCCTTGAGTTCCTCGGTCGCGGCCGGCCGCTGCCAGGTTCTGGCGAAGACCGCCGCCAGTTGTTCGATCCTGGACGCCGTGACGATGATGCTGTCCGGCTTTTCTGCAGCGGGCGGAGCGAGCACGCCATAGGCCGCGAAAATCATCAGGGCCAACAGGAGGAAATGCAGCAGCGGCTCCTTGAGGAGGCGTTTTAACAAGATGACATTCGCTCCGCCAAAGACGTTTCAACCCGGCGAAAACCCGGCAGCCGCTTTGGCCGCCGGTCAGGGTTTTCAGTCTTCATCTTCATCCAGATGGGGGCGTGTACCAGATCGGCGAAGAATAGGCGCGATCCTGAAGCTGCATCTTCGTTCCTTCCGGCTGCTTGACGTTGAAAAATTTTGCATCATAGGCCGTCCAGCGCGGCGTCGGGATTTCGATCACCCGCACGTAGTAGAAGGCTTTCTCCGCCGCGTTAAACTCCGGGTCTTTCCAGTAGCCGGCCAGATAGGACGCGCCGATTGAGGTGCTCCAGGTGGCGTTGGCCACGTCCACCGTGCTGCCGACGGGCGTCTTGCAGCGTCCGTCCGCGTCAATCGTGCGGCCATCGGACACCGCCACGTCATAGATGCGTTCGCGGGTATTGCCGTCCGCATCCAGCCAGCCCTTGATGACCTGGATGCGATCCAGATTGGCGCCGTCCGGATCGCGCAACGCCCGGATCATCAGCACCGGCGATTGGCCCGCCGGGGCATTGGCCAGATCGCCGCCCATCGGCACACCGCGCTTGTAGCCTTGCGGCGCGAAGTCGGACCGGTCAACTTCCCCGGGCTTGAAGTCCCAGCCGGCAAAGACCCGCACCGTAAGGCGTGTGCCTGTGCTCCCATAGACTTCCTTTCGCTCCATTGCGTCGAACAGCGCCTCGCGCGTATTCTCGCGCGCCCACACACCGACAAGCCCCGATGCGCTCAAATCAACTTTCTGCATTGACAATTCGGGATCAACCGATGACTTGATGAGTGGGCCTAAGGAACGATCCGCCTTCGGCTCCAGAAAGGAAAACTTGCCAAAATAATTGTCCTCTTCCGTCGTGGACAGCGCCGTATGGTCGTCCGAGCTGCCGATCATGCCAAACTTGAACGGATTGACCCCCAGTTTCTGCTCAAGCAGCAGTCCGTTCTTTAGCGCCTCACGTGCATATTCACCGGCCAGCATCGCGTTCTGTTTCGGTGCGAGGCCCAGGATGTTGCTTTGGTCAAGCAGTTCAAAGTCCGCGAATTCGTCGTCCACAGAAAGGAACGGATGGGACTCACTTGTGCCCTTGATCTGCGTGACCTCGGCCAGGGGTTCGCGCTTGATGCGCGTCTCGGCGTAGGCCCGGTCCAGCGGCGAGCCGTCCCATTTGTGCAGCTCGAACATGCGGCCGTTGCTCAGGTTGCCGTTATGCGGGATGGCGAGTATCCGGCCGCCGGTCTTTTGTTCATACGTCCCCATGAATTTCCACAAATCCTCGGGGTTCTCCGAATCATACATTGAAAAAGGCAGAACCTGGCTGGCGCGTCCGGCGCCGTCGCGAAAAATGACGACGCGATGGACATTGTCGCCGCCCGGCATCGAGGTCCACTCAAAGCCAATAAAGGCGGTAAACGCTCCTGGTGAATTATATTTTTCAGCGGCCTTGATTTCGTCGTCCCATGCGGCCCGCGCCATTTCCGGATTGTTGATGGGATCACCCTTGTGCGTAGGCCAATTGGCCCACTCCAATACCGCGTCGAAACCCTTACCCGCCTTGGTCATTTCATACCAGCGCTTGCCATTCGGCGTCTTCAGGAGCAGCGGGTTGTCCGACCGGATGAAGGAGGCCAGGCCCAGAGCTTCCGCATGATCGGACACGACCAGAAAGTCCAGCGGCCGGCGCAGCCTGGCCTTTTGTCCGGTGGTGGAAATGACCTCCTCGCCGCGCGCGAAGCGGTAAGCCTGCTCGGGCCCAAGCGTCGTGCCCGTCATGCCGGCATCGGTGGAATAGGATGTGTGCAGATGTGTATCGCCCCAATAAACCTGCATCGGGAAATCCTGTCCGACGCCCGGTGAATAGATGCGTTCCTGCCTGGTGACCGTCCCGGCATCGCCGGGGGCTTCACCGTCGGCAGCGCGCGCGGCGGTGAATGCCGCAAGCGCGAGGCCGAGAGAGGCAAGGCAGAGAACCTGATGTATGCGGGTGGGTTTCATGATCGTGTTCCTTCCATCAACGCACAGCGCCCCGCCGGACGGGGCGCTGTCATCAAGCATTACAAGTCCGGTGCGGCTTCCCGCCTCGAACCGGGCGGCTTACGCCACGGAAAGTGCGCCGCCACGAATGAGGCGGCCCGGATACGCGCCCGTGTGCACCCCATCTTCATAAGTGACCTCGCCCTTGCAGATGGTGGCGCGATAGCCATGGGCGCGCTGGATAATCCGCTTGCCGCCGGCGGGCAAGTCATAGACCATTTCGGGGTCTTCAAGCCCAAGCGCGTCATAGTCGATGACGTTAATATCGGCCCGGTATCCCGGCGCAATCACGCCACGATCTGTCATCCCGTACAGCAGCGCGGTGTCCTGGGTCATCTTGTGGACGACGAACTCAAGCGCCATGGTCTCGCCCTTGGTGCGGTCGCGCGTCATGTACGCGAGCATGTAGGTCGGAACGCTGGCGTCGCACAGCACACCGCAATGGGCGCCGCCATCGGACAGGCCGAACACGGAACGGGGGTGCTCAATGGCTGCGATCTGCCCGTTGAGATCGCCATTGTATTTCCCGAACAGATACAGGATCGGACGGCCCGAGGCCATGACATCCATCAGGGTCTCTTTGGGGGTGACGCCCGCAGCTTCGGCGATCCCGGCTATGGAGTCCGCATAGCCAGGCTCGTAGCTCAGATCGGCGGGCAAAACATACATCTTGTTCCAGGTCGAGATCATCTTGTTGGTATCCGCGAAGCGCGATGCGGTGGGCGCATCCGCCAGCACCTTGGCGCGGAATTCGGGATCGCGCAGCAGGCGGCGTTGTTCATCTAAAGGACGCCCCTGAATCAGCCGGTACGACGGAAACTGCCGCATGGGATTGAGCGTGCCTTCAAGGGTCATCAGTACCGAGGCCGGCCGCGCGCCAACCTGGGGCCGGATTGACAGCCCTTCTGGGGCAAGGCGATCGGCCAGATTCCAGATGCCGCTGCTCGTGTCCGGGATGACGAGCGTCGTAATCGGACGGCCGGTCAGCCGGGCGATATACTCGATCCAGGCGAGTTCCTCTGGCTTGTCGAGATGATCGGAGATGATCTCCATTGTCCCGTGGCCGGCGTCGGCGAAGGCCTGCCCGATCGCCATCATTTCGCCCGCCGACGCATGGGTGCCGGGGACGGCGTTGCCCGCCTTGTCCACATGGCCATAAAAGCGCGAGGTGGAAAAGCCGAGCGCCCCATCGGTTAGCGCCTGTTTCGTGATCGCCGCCATCTCGGCCATGTCGGCGGCGGTTGCGTCATCGTAGCAGCGATCCCCCATCACATAATGACGCAGCGCCACATGGGGAACCTGCGCGCCGATATCCATCACATAGGGCGTGTCAATGACGTTCAGATATTCACCGAATGTCTCCCATCCCCAGGGCAGGCCTTCGTGCAAGGCGGTACCGGGGATGTCCTCGACGCTTTCCATTAGTTGAATGAGGGCGCCCTCGGAACCCGGACGCACGGGCGCGAAGCCGACGCCGCAATTGCCCATGACGACAGTGGTGACCCCATGCCAGCTTGAGGGGGTGACCTGCTTGTCCCAGCACACCTGACCATCGAAATGCGTATGGATGTCAACGAAGCCTGGCGTGACGAGAAGGCCTGTGGCGTCAATGGTCCGTTTGGCCTGACGCCCGGCGGCGCTACTGTCTGAGGCTTTGATCACTTCTGTGATCCGCCCCCCATTGACGATCACATCGCCAATGAATTCTGGCTTGCCGGTGCCATCAACGATACGGGCGTTGCTGATAATTAAATCGTCCACGAGGCGTCTCCTTTGATTGTTTGGGGTCATCGTATCGCAATGCGTCGCGAATGCAAGGGAAAGCCAGCCAGTTCATGCAGCAACACACCCAGTAAAATACAAGAAAACCAAGTGCTTTTGATATTGATTACTTTTGTGTAAGTAGTAAATCCGGGTAATTCCGATGTCTGCGCCGGGATTACTGCTCCCACTCAATCGTTCCCGGCGGTTTTGATATGATTGGGCTGCTGCCGGTTTGACGGACGCCCGGTTTGGGTGTTTTATGAAGCCGGAGGTGTTCAATGCAAAGCGTAAATTCAGTAGAGAGTTTAAGGTCGAGGTGGTTAATCACCCACGCGGAACATGCACACTCAGCCCAGTGGATCGTCTTGCCGCAGCGCGCCGGGCGTGGACGCTTCCTTCATGAAATCAACGAACAGTTTGACGAAAGGCGATAAACTCTGCCGGCCCGGATATTCCATGGGTTGAAGTATCCGTCATGGAATGCCGTGCCGGGGCCGGTTATTTTTTTCCGGAAGGCGTCGAGTGTGTCGATCTAAGGGCTTTCCATACGACTATGTGCCGGCGTCACGCCAACGAACCAAAGGAGATTCATGATGCAATATCTGCTTTTGATTTACACGAATGAGACCGAGACCGCCGCACAGGACCCAGCGGCCCTCGGCGCCATGATGGAAGGATATGGGGTTTTCACAAAGTCGGTCGTCGAGAGCGGGCACTTCAAGGCCGGCGACGCGCTCCAGTCAGTATCCACCGCGACCACGGTGAAGGTCCGCAGCGGCAAGGTGCTGACGACCGACGGCCCTTTTGCCGAAACCCGCGAACAACTCGGCGGCTATTATCTGATCGAGGCGAAGGACCTCGATGAGGCGATCGAGATCGCCGCACGCATCCCCGGGGCGAAACTGGGCTCCATCGAAATCAGGCCGGTGATGGTCTACAGATGAGACGCGATTCTGGCATTGCCGGCCTGGAGAATCCGGAGGCAATGGTCCTGATCGACGTCGAAGCGATCTTTCGTACAGAGGCGGGTCGCGTGCTGGCGACGCTGATCCGCCTCGTCGGCGACTTCGAACTCGCCGAAGAAGGCCTGCAGGAGGCCTTTGCGGCAGCCGTTGCGCAATGGCCGTCCGCCGGCGTTCCCGCCAACCCGCGCCCCTGGCTTGTGCGGGTCGGCCGCAATAAGGCCGTCGACCTGCTGCGGCGGCACATGCTCCTCCGGTCGAAGCAGCACGACCTGGAAGCGTCCCTGGGGACAGCGCCGCCAGCCGCCGCGGACGATGACGAGCACATGTTCCAGGACGATGTGCTGCGCCTGATCTTCACCTGCTGCCATCCGGCGCTAAGCCTGGAAACGCAAATCGCCTTGACCCTGCGCGCGGTTTGCGGGCTTTCAACCGAAGCGGTGGCGCGCGCCTTTCTCGTCAGCGAGGAGACAATGGCGCAGCGCCTGGTGCGCGCAAAGAAGAAGATACGCGAGGCGAAAATTCCGTATGAGACGCCTGCCCCGGCAAAGTTCGAGGAGCGCATCGATGGCGTGCTTGCAACGGTCTATCTCGTCTTCACGGAGGGCTATGCGGTGGCGTCCGGCGCCGATCCGGTGCGCGAGGAATTGTCGCGGGAGGCCATCAGGCTTGCCCGCCTCCTCGATACGCTTTTGCCGAAGCGGGCGGCGATCAAGGGTCTGCTCGCGCTTATGCTCCTGCATCACGGGCGGCGCGACGCCCGCGCCCGTGATAGCGGCGACCTTGTCCTGTTGCAGGATCAAGATCGCAGCCTGTGGAACCGCCTGCTGATCGACGAAGGTCTGGCGCTGCTCGAAGAGGCGTTGCGGATGCCGGGGCGGCCCAGCCCCTATGCCGTGCAAGCGGCCATCGCGGCGCTGCATGCACGCGCCGGGCATGCAGACGCCACCGACTGGCCGCAGATCGTTGGATTGTACGAGGTGCTGTTGCGCCTTCAGCCTTCGCCGGTGGTGGAGCTCAACCAT
Source organism: Alphaproteobacteria bacterium (assembly GCA_040081735.1). Taxonomy (GTDB): domain Bacteria; phylum Pseudomonadota; class Alphaproteobacteria; order UBA11222; family UBA11222; genus UBA11222. The sequence goes on from JBEBFX010000148.1 coordinate 6,274, forward strand.
GCCGTCGCGGTCGCGATGGTCGACGGCCCCGCTCGGGGCCTGTCCCTGCTCGACGCCCTGACGGCGCGCGGCAGCCTCGATGGCTATCATCTCCTGCCAAGCGCCCGCGCCGATCTCCTCAGGCGTCTGGGCCGGCGCGCGGACGCCCGCGACGCCTATACCCTTGCCCTGAGACATTCCCGCATGGAAGCCGAGCGGCGCTTCTACGTGACGCGCCTGGCCGAGTTCGCCGATCTTCCATCCGTCGCAGAATAATCCGCCGCGCCTGTCTATCCCGCGCGCCGCCGTTCGACTGGAAGCGGCCGGCAGCTGTAACCATCGCCGCCATTGAATTAAACAAAGTAACATTCAGTAAAATTTCTGACTGATGACTTTATTATAAGTAGGAGATTCGGGGCGACGCCACACTATGACAGCACAGAGGCAGTATGGCCTATGGCTTTGATAAGCTTCACAGCCTTCTTGTCGAAAGAGACAAATGTGTCCGCGCCGAGCCATCTGCCTTCAAATGCGATAACACCATCCGCAAAGTCGCCCCCCGCGTCAAGCATCTCCAATCCCGCCTCAGCCGCTGTCCTGTTCACAGCGACATTCGAGCCGTTCATCAGGAGGCGTATTGCTTCTGCAATTGAGGAAGCCGGAATTTTATACCCCTGAGACAACACCCAAACCAGTTCGCACAGCGCGGGCAGCGGCAACGCAACCAGCTCTGCATTCGCCAATTCTTTTTGCGCCGCCTTACTTTGCCGCTCATCATCTCCAACTATGGCGCGGACCAGCACATTAGTGTCGGCCGTGATTTTCACAGCTTACCGGCCCAGCCCCGTGCGGCAATCTTGTTCATTTGTTCGATGGACAGGGATGGTCCTTTTGCGCTTTTCAGAATATTGAACGCATCCGAAATTTTCCCGGCCGCCCGCTCGGCCCGGACTTCGATCCGCCCATCGGGAAGCTTGTCGACGGTGACCTTCTCGCCCGGATGAACGCCAAGATGCTCAATATATCTTTGCGAAGCGTGACCTGCCCTTTTGCGGTAACGGTGAGCGTGCCCATGGGATGCCTCCATTAATTGATATTTAAGTAAGGTACATTTGCCTTACATTCAAGGTAATTTTATGGGTGACGCTTCCATGTTTTTTCAAAGCAAAATTAGGTAGGCCGCTTCTGGATCGTTGATCATGTCCGTGATGTGCGCCCCCATGTCACGCAGAAGCGTTTCAATCTGCCTGGTGGTGCAGTTGCCGCGCCTGATCCAGATGACCTTGGGCGGATAGCCGCGCAGTAAGCTTTTTTCGTGAAAATCCGAATCCTTGCTGACCAGCGAAAAACCATGTTCGCGGGCATATTCCCAAACTGCATCGTCATCCGCGCTGCCAAGGTCCACGCGATCCACATGAGCAGATTCAGGAAATATATCCGCCAGGGCGACGGCTAATTTGGGTGACAGATTTTCGTCAAACAGCAGCTTCACGCATGGATTACCAGTTGATGGCGCTCACGATCCGCCGCATATGCCAGACAGGCGCGGATATCCTCAATCGTAAGATAATCAAAATCAGCCACGATCTGTTCCGGCGTCATGCCGGAAGCCAGATAATCCAGCACCTCGTAAACGGTCATGCGCAGGCCACGAATGCAGGGTTTCCCGCCGCGTTTGCCCGGCTCCAGGGTAATGATGTTTTGATAGTTCATCGTGTGATACCCCTTTTGAGAATGCGCTCATCGTACAATATGCAGGGTTTTGCCTGTTATATGCAAGACTGGGCTTCCCCTACTCCCACTCGATTGTCCCCGGCGGTTTAGAAGTTATGTCGTACACCACACGGTTTATGCCGCGCACTTCGTTAATGATCCGCGTGGAAACCGCGCCCAGA
>JBEBFX010000297.1:0-2077 GCA_040081735.1 Alphaproteobacteria bacterium
CTTTTGATCACCCGCATTGGCGCCCGCCGGGCGGGCATGCCCGTCTTCCCATGCGACGGCGTCAACATCCACTTCCCACATCGCCGCCACACGCTGGCGGCATTGCAGCACGACATCTTCCGCCGCCTGAATGATCGCCATGCCGGTGGCGAAGGTCACACGTGAACCATGGGTAATTTCACAAAAACCCACCGAAGACGTGTCGCCGACAATCGGGCGCACCTTGGTATAGTCGATGCCCAGCACCTCGGCCGCCATCAGCGCCATCGACGCGCGGGAGCCGCCAATATCCGGGCTGCCGGTCATGATGTTGGCCGTGCCGTCTTCGGCAATATTAACAACTGCGCTGGACTGGCCGCCAAGGTTGAACCAGAACCCGGCTGCAAGACCCCGGCCCTGATTGGGGCCCAGCGGTATCTTGTTAATGGGGTGATTCTGGATCGCCTTCAGACATTCCAGATTGCCGACAGCCTTGAGTTTGGGCCCATAAACCATCTGGGTGCCTGCCTTGCTGCCATTCATGATCCGCATTTCCATCGGATCAATATTCAGCTTCTGGGCGATTTCGTCGATGACGCTTTCCACCGCGAAAGACGCCATCGGCGCGCCCGGCGCGCGATAGGAAAACACCAGCGGCCGGTTGGTTACGGCCTCATATCCCATGGATGTGACATGGGTTAACGCATAAGGCCCGAACGCCGCCATGCAGGCGGGGCCCAATGGCGAATTCGGGAAAGCGCCCGCCTGAATGCGGAACTCGCCTACGGCTGCAACCAGCATGCCATCCTTTTTGGCCCCGATTTTAACATCAATCGAGCTGCCCGACGCTGGTCCGCTGGCGCGAAACACTTCGTCGCGGCTCATGACGACGCGCACAGGGCGCTCCGCCTTGCGCGCCAGCAACACCGCCGTGGGTTCAATGAAGATGATCGTCTTGCCGCCAAAGCCGCCGCCGATTTCCGCCGGAATGACACGAATTTGCGCCACTTCCATGTTCAGCAATCTGGCGGTCAGCGAGCGCACCATGAAATGGCCCTGGCTGCTGCACCAGATACGGCATTGACCGTCCTCGCACCATTCCGCAACCACCGCATGGGGTTCGATATAGCCCTGATGCACAGGTTTGGTTTTGAAAGAGCGCTCGATAACAATATCCGCATCCTTGAATGCGGCGTCGGCGTCGCCCAGCGCCATGCGTATATGCTGCACCACATTGGACGGCTTGTCCGGCGCCGGGGTGACGCCGGTGGTGAAAATATCGTCATGCAGCAGCGGCGCGCCGGGCTTCATCGCCTCATCGACATCGATGACATGGGGCAGCACTTCATATTTGACGTCTATCAGCGCCAGCGCTTCTTCAGCGATGGCCGCGCTGGTCGCCGCCACGGCAGCCACCGCATGACCGTCATACAGGACCTTGTCCCTGGCCATGATATTGGACGACAGATAATGAAAATTGAGACCTTCATCGCCCGGCAGCACGCCGCGATGCATTTGCGGGAAGTCTTTTGACGTGACAACGGCCTTGACCCCCGGCAGCTTCTCGGCCTTCGAGGTGTCAATCGACAGGATTTTCGCATGGGCGTGCGGGCTGCGCAGAATACGGCCCGTCAACTGACCCGACAAGTTCATGTCGGCGCCATAGGTGGCGCGCCCCGTCACCTTGTCCACGCCATCCGGACGGATGGGCCGTGTGCCGATCCACTTGAATGTCTTGCCTTCATATCCAGCCATTATTTTGATCCTCTCATGTCTGCGGCTGTTTCAAGCACCGCGCGGATGATTTTGTCATAGCCCGTGCAGCGGCACAGATTTCCCGCCAGCCAGTAACGCGCCTCGGTTTCTGTGGGGTCCGGATTTTTTTCCAGCAGTGATTTTGCAGCGACCAGAAACCCCGGCGTGCAGAATCCGCATTGCAGCGCTGCCGCCTCCAGGAATTTTTGCTGCAACGGATGCAGTTTTTCCCCGGACGTCATGTTTTCAATGGTCTCGACCGAGCGGCCCTGCATTTCGGCCCCCAGCACGAGGCACGAACATACCAGACGCCCGTCCAGCGTTACGCTGCACGCGCCACAAT
>JBEBFX010000149.1:0-8143 GCA_040081735.1 Alphaproteobacteria bacterium
CTGCCTGGCCAGCGCCGCCAGATTGCGGGTCCACTGGGCGCGGCTAGATAACATGCCATGCAGCAGCAACAGGTACGGCCCGTTACCTTCATGGACTTCGTAGTACATTTTATCCATTTGACCTCAAATCCGGATTCAGGCGGCGCGTTTGCGCAGCCGCATTTTAATTGGCCCGTCCGGGCGTCCGTTTACCAGCTGATCCAGATAGGGATTATCCGCATGATCAATGTCGCCGGTTGAACCTGACCAGATTATCTTCCCGTCATGCAGCATGGCCGCGCGGGGATAATCCCTGCGCATGGCGTCCATATCGCTGGTAACCGACAATATTGTCGCCCCGGTTTCTTCCGCCACACGGGCAATCAGTTCATTTATGACGCGCGTAAGGATCGGATCAAGCCCTGCGGTTGGATCATCCAGCAGCAGAATATCCGGCTGCTCCATAATGGCCCGCGCCAGCGCCACGCGCTTTTGCATGCCGCCGGACAGGCTGGCTGGAAACAGATCGGCGGTTTCGGGCTTCATGCCGACCTGGCGCAGCTTGAGTATGGCGGCCTCGCGCGCATCACGGCGTCGCGCCTTGCCGATGGTGACGCGCTTGAAGGCGATGTTTTCCCATACGGGTAAACTGTCGAACAGAGCCGAGCGCTGAAACAGCACGCCAAAGCGATCCAGCAGCTGTTCGCGTCCGGCGGCATCCAGGCCGGAGATTTCATCGCCGTTCACGCTAATGCTGCCGCCATCGATGGTGAGCAGTCCAATAATGCATTTCAGTAAAACCGTTTTGCCCGAGGCGGCACTGCCGATCAGCGCCAAATGCAGGCCCGCTTGCAGATCAAGCGACAAGCCGTCCAGCACGCGATTGCCGCCAAATTTTTTGACGACATTCTGTAAACTGATTTTTGCTGGTTGCGCCTGTGTCATGCGGCAGCCAGATGGGAATTGATGGCGCCTTGCGCTTCCAGCGCGCTGATTTCCTGTGCGCTATAGCCATGCTGGGTCAGAATTTCCGCCGTATGTTCGCCCAGCAGGGGCGCGGTCAGCAGGGCGGCATTCCCCCCAAGGCGTTGCGCGCCAGGTATATTGGCCATCGGCATGCGTCCGATACCGGGATAATCATGCCAGAAAAAAGCGTTAACATGACTGGTCTGCGCATGATGCATGAAATCGCGGTAATTATTGACGCGCTCATGCAGCATGCGCAACTTGACCAGTTCTTCGCAAAACGCAGCGGTCGTATATTTCGCGATTGCGGTGCGGATCGGTTCATCGATCAGATGGCGGTGTTCGAAGCGATCCTTGGTCGAGGTCAGGCGCGCATCGTCCGCAAGTTCCGGCAATCCCAGCATTTCCATGAACGGTTTATATTCACGCTCGAACACGGTGCCAACGGATACGTAGCCATCCTGGGTCGGATAAACGCCAAACGGATAAACCAGCGGCTGGGACCGTCCCCCGCCATCCAGCGCCTTGGCTGCAATATTGATATTTTGCAGAACCGCCGCAGTTTCCAGAAGACTGTTATCGAGATAACGGCCTTCTTTTTCACCCTGGCGCGCCCATAATGCGGCCTGCAGAGCCTGCACATTATACAGCGCCGTCGCAATATCCATCAGCCCCAGGCTGGAACGGTGCGGGATTCCGTCGGCGCCCTTGTTATCGGCGACAAACCCCGAAAATGCCTGCATAACACCATCCGTCCCCGGACGTTCGGCAAATGGCCCGGTCTGGCCAAACCCTGAAACCGACAGATAGATAATGCGCGGATTGATGGCGCGCACTTCGTCATAGCCAAAGCCCAGGCGTTTGGTGACGCCCGGACGGAAACTTTCGATAAAAATATCCGCATCCTTCAGCAGGCGGCGCAGCACTTCACGCCCGCCATCCGTTTTGAGTTCAACGCAGATGCTGCGCTTGCCCAGATTGACCAGCGCTGATATCACCGTGTGCCCGCCATAGACCTTGCCAATACCCCGCGCCCAATCCCCCCTTCCGGGTTCCACCTTGATGACATCCGCGCCGTGGCGGGCCAGTATCCCCGCCGCATAGGGACCGGCGAGGGCCTGGCTCATATCAACGATCCTGATTCCCTTATAGGGCGCGTCATAACTCATCCGGCGCTTTCCTCTTGCTTGTTTCGTGCCGGGCAGGAATTTTACGCCCAGATGGATTCCGGCAATGATCAATTTCTGTCAAACGATACCTGCCATGTGCAGCGCTGGCAATCTTATCTGAAAGTTATGCGGCCCTGATAAATTTAGCCAAGTCCCAATTCCCGCTGTTTCTTCTTCGATAGGCCAAGCGCCACAATGCGGTGAGACTGGCGCAGATAATCCTTCAGATCGCGCTCCGCCAATCCGGGTTTGGCGTAGTTCTGGATCCATAACATGCCGCGAGACGCAAGATAGGGCGCGGGCCGCAGACCGGGCTGATCTTTCAGCATTTCAAAGGCGATACCGGATACCTTGAAGGTAAATCCCGGTTGTCCATCCCCCCAGCCGCCAATGGCGAATACCTTGCCGCCGACTTTCCATACATGCGAACCACCCCACTGAACCACATATGCGCTGGCGGGCAGGGTGTGGCAGAAAGCGTTGAATTTTTCATATGTCAATGAAAACCGTCCTGATTGAAGGATGCCGATTACAGGCCTTGAATGACGCTGGTCACGAGAGGTCCTTATCGATAACCTGCTTTATTGGATATGTTTGCTGGTTAAGACAAGCGATCATACAACTTTATTCAGATTGGCAGAAAAGGGCTAAATCATGACGCGCTACGACCAGCATTCATCTCCCGAGTTAATTGCGGCCCAGTCGTTTTATGATGAGATCAGCGAACGTGCGCTGGAGATCGAGGCGGCAAAACGATTGCCCGCCGATCTGGCGCGCAAACTGAATGAGGCGGGCCTGTTCCGGATGGCGATCCCCAAAGCCTATGGCGGCCCCGAACGCACCCTGGCGCAGTTGCTGCGCGTCCTCGAAGCGGTTTCCTACGCCGACGGGTCGGTAGGCTGGTGCCAGATGATTTACGGAACCATGGGTTTCATGGCCGGTCTGGTGCAGCCGGAATGGGCGCAGGTGATTTTTGGCAATGAGCACATGTCCATCAGCAGCGGCGCCACCATTCCAAGCGGCCGGGGCGAGTTTGTAAAGGGCGGCATCAAGGTTTCCGGCCGCTGGTCCTGGGGATCAGGCGCCCATAACAGTGACTGGATTACGGGCGCTACCCTGATTATGGATGGGGGCAAGCCGGTGCAGTATCCCACAGGCGAGCCGCGCATTTACATGGTTTATTTTTCGCGTGATCAGGTCAATTTAATTGAAAACTGGGATCCAAGCGGTCTGATCGGCAGCGGCAGCGGTGATTTTGAGGTTAAGGACGCCTTTGTGCCGCAGGACCGCTGGATTGTCATGGGGGATACGGCGCCGCTGGTGGACGGCCCGCTGTACCGGTTACCTTATTTTGGCATGCTGGCCAGCGCCCACGCGGCCCACGCCCTTGGCATTGCCCAGCGTTCCGTTGACTGTTTTTCTGAACTCGCGCGCAGTAAAATAGCCACCTGGCAAACCGACACGCTGGCCAAAAACGCCATCGTTCAAACTAGCCTGGGCCGGGCGGAGGGGCAATTATACGCGGCGCGCGCCACCATCTATGAAATCGTTGAAGAGGTAACCGAATGCGTTACCCGCGGTGATAAACCCACGCTGGAGCATCGGCGGCGGCTTCGCATGGCGTCCAACTTTGTCATCGAAACGGCGACTGGCATCGTGGACCTGATGTATACGCTGGGGGGCGGCAGCGCCGTGCATCGCACCAGCCCGCTGCAACGTTGTCTGCGCGATATGCATGTCGCCACCCAGCACGGCATGGTCACCCACGGGCATTACAGAACCGCAGGCATGCTGAAACTGCTGGGCGACCGTCAGATCATGATGTTTTAGGGGGGCCTGGTTGGGTTAAGCCCGTCGCCGCCCTGCGGGCGATTGATGGCATGCGCGTGGTATGTTATTGGCGGATATTGGGATTTTTAATTATAGCCTTTTCTGCGCGAATGCCCGGCCGGATGCAGTTTTTAAATATTTTTCGAACTCGAATGCCTGCTTTTCGTCTGAAAACGCCACATACGTTTTTATCCGCCAGGGCGCATATTTTGATGTATGGAGCACTTCCTTGGCATTATGCCGTTTCAATCGCAACTTCAAATCCTCTGTTACACCGGTATAATAGCGGTCAGGAAATGTGATGCTGTTGAGAATATAAACATATTTCATGATGTTGCGTTTAGTCCGCCTTCGTTGCTACGCAACTACGGCGCGACAGCCTCCGCTTAACTGCTTACTCCGTCCCGTCAATCCCTGCGGGCTTGCCGAGCCGAAGCTCGCAGAGCGTAGGCTGGTGGGCGATGCATGACTCGAACATGCGACCCCTGCGATGTGAACACAGTGCTCTACCAACTGAGCTAATCGCCCGTACCTTTGACGGGAGAAATCCTATAGGGCGCTTCACCCCGCCCGGTCAAGCCGTAACAGGCGCGGCAGCACGTCAATCAATGCGTCAAAAGTGTCAATCACGATGTCTGCGCCCAGTTCACGGGCCGGAATAAGCGTATAACCGAAACTGACGGCCACCACGGGGATATTGGCGGCTTTGGCGGTATTTACATCGGTGGCGCTGTCCCCCACCATGACGGCCCGGGCTGTATCGCCTCCGGCCTGGCGTATGGTCTCGATCAGATGCAGGGGGTCGGGTTTGCGCACCGTCAGGCTGTCGCTTCCCAGAACAGCTTCAAAATGGCGCTCCATATCCAGCGCCCTGAACAGATCGCGAGACAGCCCCGTTGGCTTGTTCGTGCAGACGGCCAAGAGGGCATGGCGGCCGCGAAAATATTCAAGCGTTCCTGTAACACCTGGAAACAAGACGCTGTTATTGGCTATGTTTTTACCATAATAGTCGAGAAACAGTTTGAGCATCCGCGCCAGTTCAGGCTCTGATGGGGGCGGTCCGTTCTGGCTCATACCCCGCTCGATCAGCGCCTTTGCCCCATGCCCCACCAGATTACGTACTTCAACCTGGGGCAGCGCCGGACGGCCTTCACTGACCAGAACATGATTGAGCGCGGCCGTCAGGTCCGGGGCGGTATCGACAAGCGTACCGTCCAGATCGAAAACGATGGTATAGCCCGCATAAAGTGACATTTGACCTTCCTTATTCCATATTCGGAAATAATTAACCCTGTAGTGAGACCGGTCACTTACGAATCGGCGTTTAACATGCAGATTGGCGTAAGAGTTAGAAATATTTATTGAATTGGCGCGATACTCTTCTTCGATGCATGATTGATAGGGTTAACAGCGTTGCCGGCATTAAGGGGCCTATCCATGACGAGTTCCGGGCAAATAGCCGCAATAATCCTGGCCGCAGGGCAGGGGACGCGGATGCAGTCTTCACTTCCGAAAGTGCTGCACCCGTTGGCCGGCCGCAGCATGCTTGGCCATGTGCTTGACCTGAGCAATGCTGTGGAAGCGGCCCGTCGCATAGTGGTGGTGGGTCCGGACATGCCGATTGTGTCTGACGCCGCCGCCAGCCACGCGCCGGATGCGCGTATTGCGCTACAGCGCCAACAGCTGGGCACCGCCGATGCGGTGAAGGCGGCGGCAACTGAAATGGCCGGGTTCACCGGTGATGTGCTGATCCTCTATGCGGATACGCCATTGGTCAGGGCCGAAACAGTTCAGGCGATGCTGGCTTCGCGGCGGACCGGGGCATCTGTTGTAGTGTTGGGATTTCGCCCCGATGATCCTTCGCCCTATGGCAGGCTGATCATGAATGGTAAGGGCGGCCTCGACGCAATTGTTGAATCAAAGGAGTGCACGCCCGAACAACGCAGGATTGATCTGTGTAATTCAGGCGTGATGGCAGTTGATGGCGCTGTTCTGTTCAGCCTGCTGGAAGCAGTCGGCAACAGGAACGCCAAGGGCGAATATTATCTGACGGACATCATCGCAATCGCCCGGAAACGCGGTCTGACCTGTGCCGCCATTGAGGCGGACGCTGACGAGGTTTTAGGGGTCAACAGCCGCGTTGAATTATCACAGGCCGAGGCCATCCTGCAGAACCGGCTGCGGCATGCGGCCATGCTGAACGGCGCCACCCTGCTTGATCCGTCTACGGTGTATTTCAGTCATGACACCATACTTGGCCGCGATGTGGTGGTTGGCCAAAATGTGGTGTTTGGCCCCGGCGTCACTGTGGCGGATGGTGTGCAGATCAAGCCATTTTCGCACCTGGAAGGCGCAACCGTCGCCATTGGCGCCGAAATTGGGCCTTATGGCAGATTGCGCCCGGGGGCAGATGTTGGCAAAGGCGCGAAAATTGGCAATTTCGTCGAGGTTAAGGCTGCGCGCATCGAGGAAGGCGCAAAGGTCAGCCATCTGTCCTATATAGGCGATGCCCGTGTCGGGGCAGGGGCCAATATCGGCGCAGGAACTATCACCTGCAATTATGATGGTTATGAAAAACATTTCACCGATATTGGCGCGGGCGCTTTTATTGGTTCAAACACCTGTCTGGTGGCGCCTGTGAAAATCGGCGACGGCGCCTATACCGGATCGGGAAGTGTCATTACCACAGATGTCAGTCCGGACGCGCTGGCGCTGGTGCGTCCGCAGCAGGTGGAAAAAACAGGCTGGGCGGCGCGGTTCCGGGCGCGCTTTTCAGAAAAACAATCAGGCCACGGATAATATCGGTCACAAGGCGGAAATATGTGCGGAATTGTTGGCGTATTGGGTTCAGAAGGCGCATCGGAGCTTGTGCTGGACGCATTAAAGCGTCTGGAATATCGCGGCTATGATTCAGCGGGCATCGCCAGCCTCGTGAATGGCGGCATAGAACGCCGCCGCGCCGAAGGAAAATTGCGCAATCTGGCCGGTTCGTTACGTGCCCAGCCGCTATCAGGCGCCACAGCCATAGGTCATACCCGCTGGGCCACCCATGGTGCGCCGACGGTAGATAACGCCCATCCCCATGTTTCCGGCGGGGTTGCAGTTGTGCATAACGGCATCATCGAAAATTTTCAGGAATTACGCACAGAGCTTGAAGCCAAAGGGCATGTCTTCGCGTCAGAAACGGATACCGAAGTCATCGCGCATCTGGTGCATGCGGGAATACGGTCGGGACTTGACCCCCGCACGGCGGCTTCTCAGGCGTTCCAGCGATTGCGCGGGGCCTTCGCGGTGGCGCTGATTTTTGCCGGTGAAGAGAATCTGATGATAGGCGCCCGCAAAGGCAGTCCGCTCGCGGTTGGATATGGCGCGGGAGAAATGTTTCTGGGATCAGACGCGCTGGCGCTAAGTCCGTTTACGCAAACACTCAGCTATCTGGATGAAGGCGACTGGGTTTTTTTGACCCGCGCCGGCGCTGAATTTTTCAATTCCTCCGGCCAGCCCGTTCAACGCAAAAAAGAAACCGCCAGCGTCAGCGCCGCAATGATTGATAAAGGCAATCACCGTCATTTCATGGCCAAGGAAATTTTTGAACAGCCAGACGCGATCGCAAATACCCTTGGCGCCTACGTCTCCGCATTGCGCGGCACGATCGAATTACCCCAGCTGGCGGCAGAATTAAACGCAATCAGTAAACTGACGATCGTTGCGTGCGGCACCGCCTATTATGCCGGATGTGTCGCCAAATACTGGTTTGAACAACTGGCGCGGCTGCCGGTTGAAGTGGATATAGCGTCTGAATTCCGCTATCGCGAAGCCGCCATGCAGCCGGGTGGCCTGGCGTTAGTCATATCGCAATCCGGCGAGACGGCGGATACCCTGGCGGCGCTGCGCTATTGCCGCGCGCAGGGACAGATTATTGCCTCGGTTGTGAATGTTGCCGAATCCACCATTGCGCGTGAATCCGATGTGATATTCCCCACCCATGCGGGACCGGAAATCGGTGTCGCCTCGACCAAGGCCTTTACCTGCCAGCTGACAGCGCTGGCGGCGCTGGCGATCGGATTTGCCCGCGCGCGCGGGGCCATTGATGCGGCCGACGAAAAGCGTCTGACCAAAGCGCTGACCGAATTGCCGCGCATGATCAATCTTGCGCTGGCGCGCGATCATCTGATACGCGAACTGGCCCACGATCTGTC
>JBEBFX010000150.1:0-8072 GCA_040081735.1 Alphaproteobacteria bacterium
GATTGGCAAGTTAATGGGGGCAAAAGTGATCGCCGCCGCCAGCACCGACGCCAAGCTGAAAGTCTGCGCGCAGTACGGGGCCGATCATCTGCTGAACTATACCTTGGAGCCGATCAAGGAAACCGTCCTTGGACTGACGAATGAAAAAGGCGCCGACGTGGTGTTTGATCCTGTTGGCGGTGACGCCACGCTGCAATCCCTGCGCTGCATCAATCGCAACGGGCGGCTGCTGATTATCGGTTTCGCCAGCGGCGTTATCGCCGATATTCCAGCCAACCGTCTGCTGTTGCGCCAGTGTCAGGCGGTCGGCGTAGCCTATGGCAGTTATGGCATCGCCTTTCCTGAAAAGGCGCGCGCGAACATGGAAGTCCTGACCCGATGGTGGGCAGAGGGTAAACTGAAACCGCATGTGTCGATGACATTTCCCCTTTCAGAATCAGTTGCGGCATTGAATGCGCTTTCCACCCGCAAGGCCATCGGCAAGGTCGTGGTGACGCTAGACTAATATGAACTATGTGGAAAGGAGCTGGCGCAATGATAGAGCATAACATCGACATCAAAACCAAAGACGGCATGATGAACACGTTCATCACCCATCCCGAGGCAGGGGGGCCGTATCCGGTCATTCTGTTTTTGATGGATGCGCCGGGAAAGCGCGAAGAACTGCACGACATGGCGCGGCGCATCGCCACGGTGGGCTATTATGTGATCCTGCCCAATCTGTACTATCGTACGGTGCGCGAGTTTGAACTGGTGCGTGACGAAGGCGGCATGAAACGGATGTTTGAACTGCTGGCCAGCATTCCCAATGATCTGGTGATGGAAGATGTGGGCGCGATGCTGGCCTATGCCGATACCCAGGCTGGCGCGCGCAAGGGCAAGGTCGGCGTGGTTGGTTATTGCATGAGCGGGCCGTTCGCCTTCATGGCGGCGTCGCGCCATGCGGACCGGGTGGCGGTTGCGGCGTCCATCTATGGGGCCGGGCTGTTAACGGACAAGGCGGATTCGCCGCATCTGTCCGCCGGCGGCATCAAGGGCGAAATGTATTTCGCCTGCGCGGAAATCGACCGCTATGCGCCTCAGGAACAGATCAACGCCCTTGAAAAACACCTGTCTGGACTTAAAGTTAATCATCGCATTGAATGGTATCCCGGCGCCGAGCACGGCTTTGCATTTCCCCAGCGCACGGGCATCTATCACAAGCCTTCGGCCGAGCGCCACTGGGAAAGACTGTTCGAGATGTTTAACAGGAATTTGCAACCCTAAGCGGGAGGGTTAATCATGCCCTTTGATGCAACGCCAGATGGCGGCGGCGGACGCGGCGGCCCGTCGTTGGCGGGAAAATTGCTGATCGCGATGCCAAACATGGGTGATCCCCGGTTCAGGCGCACGGTAATCTATATGTGCGCCCATTCACCGGATGGCGCGCTGGGCCTGATCATCAACAAACATGCGGGGCAGATTTCATTTCCGGATTTGCTGGAACAGCTGGATATGCAATGCGCGCCGGGGACCGAACATATCAGAATACAGCTGGGCGGGCCGGTTGAAACCGGACGCGGCTTTATTCTTCATACGGATGATTATTTTTTGCCGGGCGTCACCATGCCGGTCAGGGAACATGTAGGCCTTACCACCAGTCTGGATATTCTGCGTGATATGGCAGGCGGCAAGGGGCCGCAAAAGGTGCTGGTGGCGCTGGGCTATTCCGGCTGGGGGCCGGGCCAGCTGGAATATGAAATTCAGGCCAATGCCTGGCTGCACTGCAACGCAGATGCCGATCTGATTTTTTCAGCCAGCCTGGAAACCAAGTGGGACGCGGCGCTGGCCAGGCTCGGTATAAATCCCGGCAATCTGTCCGGCGCGTCCGGGCATGCCTGAAGGCAAAGGGTGTTCTTGTGAATGCCATCCGGACCTGTTGCCAGGGCGCCTTGAAGTGTCATTCTGAGCGAAGCGAAGAATCTCATCCGCATAAAATGTGTCCGGGATTCTTCGCTTCGCTCAGAATGACAAATGGCTCAGAATGACAAAAAGATGGGATTTGGCGGACGATTAATTATTCCCGGGATTACATTATGAAACTCATCTGCTACAAACTGATACCCAATCCGCCGCAGCTTGTCCCGGCCAGCCCATTGCGCGACTGGATGGACGCCTCCCCGGATCGCTTCGCCTACCGCTGTCTGCCGCTCAATATCGCCAATGGCTATGGCTGGGAAGTCCTGAGCCCGGCTTCGTTCGAGATTGTGTGGAACGGCCGTACGGAAAAAGAAGCCATCCAGATACGCGCGCTCGATAATTTCCCGCATATCGAACATCTCGTTCTGTCGCATTTTTCCATGGGTGTGGTGACTTTCCATGTGGGCTATATGTTCCGCACCCCACCGGGCTGGGATTTGCTGGCGACGGCGCCCATGAACCGGCCCAAACATGGCATTTACGCCCTGTCCGGAATTATCGAAACCGACTGGCTGCCGTTTCCGTTCACGATGAACTGGAAGATGACGGCGCCGGGCACGGTGCGTTTTGAAAAGGGAGAACCCTTCTGCACCATCATTCCGATCCATCACGATATGCTGGAATCCTACCGGCCCGAGATGCGCGTGATGGATGCAGAACCGGAATTAAAGGCGGAATTCGACGCATGGCTGAAAAGCCGTACAGACTTTCTGGCCAATCTGTCCAACCATGACCCCGCCACCATCAAGCAGGCGTGGCAGAAATATTATTTTCAGGGGCAGCGGCTGACGTCGGATGAAAAGGTCGAGACCCATAAAAGCAAATTGCGTCTGGCAACGCCGGAAGATCCCGGCAAACCGGGCTGAGATTTCAACTTACCTGAACCGGCGCAGTGTGCTACCCGTGCGGGCATGCCGATAGTTTTCTGGATCATCATTGCGGGGATGGCAATCAGCGCGGCGGCCCTGATTGCCATTCCTTTGCTGCGCGAACATAAAAGCCGCGCCCCGCGCGGCGCCCATGCCCTTGAGGTTTATCGCCAGCAACTGGCGGAGCTTGAGGGTGAACTTGGCCGTGGTGTAATTTCCAGCCATGAGGCCGGGGCGGCGCGTCTGGAAATTGAGCGGCGGATGTTGCGCGCGGATAGCGAGAATGACGTATCCGAAACTGCCGGCCAGGCCATTCCCAATGCGGGCTTGTGGCCCCGGCAGGTCAGGCGGTTTGCAGCGGCCGGGGCGGCGCTTCTGACGCCGGTACTGGCCTTTGCCGTATATCTAACAGTCGGCAGTCCGGGGCTGAGTCCTGATCGTGGGGCATCACAGGTTGCAGGCGCCGATACTGAACATATGGATATGCTGGCGCTGACGCAAAAACTGGCGGCCCGTCTGGTTACGTCTCCCCGGGATATTCAGGGTTGGATGCTGCTGGGCCGGTCCTATGTGACGCTGGAAGATTTTCCCAAAGCCATTGCCGCCTATGGCAAGGCTGTCGCATTGGCGGGGGACAAACCCGCCCCCATGGTGCTGGCTGAATACGCCGAGACCCTGGTGCAGGGGAATAACGGCCTGGTTGGTGAAGACGCCCAGGCGCAGTTTCATAAAGTGCTGGAAATTGTTGCCAACGAGCCGCGTTCGCAGTTTTACCTGGGGCTGGCCAAGGCCCAGGCGGGAGACGCCAAGGGGGCGCTTGCGGACTGGGTGGCGCTTCTTAAACAGGCCGCCCCCGGCGCGTCCTGGGCGGGCGCCGTGCGAGAACAGGCCCAGGAAGTGGCCAATTTTCTGAAAGTCGATCTGGCAAGTCTGCTTCCTGAACAGGCGCCCATACAGGCAGCCGCGCCCGTGCAGGAGCCGGCCCCGCCCATATCGCAGCCGGGACCCGACGCTGGCGCTATGGCCTCTGCGGCCGCCATGCCCGAGAGTGAGCGCAAGCAAATGATCGAAAGCATGGTGGCGCGTCTTGCGGCAAGGCTGGGATCGGTGGAAAAGGACAATGTGGACGGATGGCTGCAATTAGCGCGGGCTTATGGGGTGCTGGGCCGGTCGCCTGACAGCCTTGCAGCGCTTGGCCGCGCAGTAGAGGCGGGGCCTGGGCGCGTCGACGCCCTGTCGGCCTATGGCGAGGCGTTGCAGGCCGCCGGTGAAACCAGACCGGTGACGGGCCGCTTTGCCAAAACCATGCAGCTGATTCTGGCGATAGAACCGGAAAACAATCAGGCGCTGTGGTTTCTGGGCGCCTTCTCCGCGCAAAATGGCGATGCGGCGTCAGCACGCGAATATTGGGAGAGGTTGCGGGGGCATTTGCAGCCCGGCAGCGATGAGTACCGGTCAGTATCCGCAGCATTGAGCGAACTGGGAAAATCCTGACCTGCGTCAAAGGTTCAAAAAGTCAAAGAGATGTAATGTTTTTTTGTTATAAATGATGTCGATAGCCGAATTGTTATATTGCTTGCCCTTACTAACTGTACGACTATGAACGATAGGGAAAACCATCGCCGGTGATGCGAATCAACCGGCCTGCATGACCCCGCCGCCAGAGACACGGATGTACGAGACACTGATGCAGGAACGTTTAAAAGTTGCAATTGTTGGTTCAGGCCCCGCTGGTCTCAGCGCTGCCGGCCGGGCCGCAGCTGCGGGTGTTTCGCATGTCCTTCTGGAACAGCGGGATCATGTCTCCGATACGATTTACAAGTACCAGAAGGGCAAGCTGGTCATGGCGACACCCGATGTGTTGCCGCTGCGCAGCGAGCTTACCTTTCAGATCGGCATTCGCGAGGATGTGCTCGGCACCTGGGAAAAACAGATTGCCGATCTGAAAGCGAATGTGCGTTTTAATTCCGAGGTTACCGCCATCAGCGGTGAAAAAGGCGATTTTACCCTGAAGCTTTCCGACGGGACGACGATTAACGCGGAATATGTGGTCTTTGCCATTGGCCTGCAGGGCAATATCCGCCTGCTTGGCGTTCCCGGACAGGATCGCGAATGGGTCCAGTATCAGCTTAACGACCCGGATGAATATTCCGATGAAACGATTGTTGTTGTTGGGGCCGGCGATGCGGGCATCGAAAACGCTCTGGCCCTGACCAAGCAGAATAATGTCGTCATTCTGAACCGGGGCAGTGAATTTGCCCGTATCAAACAGGGCAATCTGACCGCCATTACGACGGCCATCGAAAAAAATCAGATCGAATGCATCTACAGCGCCGATACGGTGCGTGTAGAAGATGACGGTATTATCGTAAAAACGCCCCAGGGCGAGACCAAAGTGAAATGCGACCGGATTATCGCCCGGCTCGGCGCTTCGCCCCCGCGAAAATTTGTCGAGGCCTGCGGCATCAAGTTTCCTAATGCCGACCCTTCATCCCTGCCGGAACTTTCCGGGCAGTATGAATCGAATGTGCCCGGCCTGTATGTGATCGGGGCGCTGGCCGGGTATCCGCTGATCAAGCAGGCGATGAACCAGGGCTATGAAGTCGTTGAATATATTCAGGGCAAGCAGCTTAAGCCGGCCGACGAGCCATTGCTGGAAAAGAAATTCGCGGATATTCCTGGCAACAGGACGGTATCCGAAGTTCTGGCCATGATTCAGGAAGCGGTGCCCTTGCTGTCGGGACTGACGACCTTGCAGTTACGGGAATTTTTGCTGGACAGCAGCGTCCATGCGCCGCGCGGCGGCGACGTGATCTTCGAGCGCAATGATTACACCAACAGCTTTTACTCCATTGTCGACGGCGGCGTGAATATCCAGATCAATCCGGAGGACGAGACCAAAGTGGTGGCGTTGGGCAAGGGCGCCTTCTTTGGCGAAATGGGCCTGCTGTCCGGGCGCAGGCGCACCGCCACGGTGATGGCGAATGTGCCTTCATTGCTGATCGAGACGCCGCGCCGCTCGATGATCAAGCTGATTAATTCTGTTGAATCCGTGAAGCGGGTCATGGATCAGGTGGCGGTCGGGCGGCAGATTCAAACCTATATCGCCCCCGGCATTCCATTGCCGGATCTGGAAGATCTGATCCGCACTGTCCGGGTTGAAAAATTTGACCAGGGCGCGGTGCTGTTCCGTGAAGGTGAAAACGGGGACTGTCTGTATCTCATCCAGCGCGGCTCGGTGACGGTTTCGCGCGAGGTTAGCGGCAAGGAAACCGTGATTTCCTATGTGGCTGCGGGTAATTACGTGGGCGAAATGGCGCTGGTCAGCAATGCGCCGCGCTCGGCGACAATCCGCGCCGCCGTTGCCGTGGAGGCCCTGCGCCTGGACGGGGTGCCGTTTCAGGCCCTGATGGGGCGCAACGAAGCGGTCCGCCGCACGATTGAGGCCCGCTATCGCGGCCGCATGCTGGAAAACATAGAAACCACGGAACAGCCCGAGGCGGGCGGTATTATCCAGTTTCTGATCGAGCAGGGCCTGGGCGAGGCAACGGACGTGCTGCTGATCGATGAGGCGCTGTGCGTGCGCTGTGACAATTGTGAAAAGGCCTGCGCCGAAACCCATCAGGGCACCTCGCGGCTGAACCGTGAAGCGGGCCCCACCTTCCAGACGATCCACGTGCCGACGTCCTGCCGCCATTGTGAGCATCCCCATTGCATGGTGGATTGTCCGCCAGACGCCCTGCGGCGCAACGCTAATGGCGAAGTCTATATTACGGATAGCTGCATCGGCTGCGGCAATTGCGAGCGTAATTGCCCCTATGGGGTTATTCACATGGCTGCAAAACCGCCGAAAAAGCCCGGTCTTCTGCAATGGCTGTTGTTTGGGCGCGGCCCCGGCCCCGGACAGGCGGTCAGCGGCAAGTGGGGTCCGGATAGCAACAAGGCGGCTGCGGGACCGAAGAAAGCCGTGAAATGTGATATGTGTAAAGATGTTACCGGCGGGCCGGCCTGTGTGCGCGCGTGTCCTACCGGTGCGGCGTTGCGGGTCGAGCCATCGGAGTTTTTCAAGGTCGTCTCTCAGGGGTTATAATCTCCGGCCAATGGATCTGGCCTGGGGGTATGCGGGGAAGTAAATGCATCAGTCCATCCTGATTTTCAGGAATTTTAGATATTTGAAATGGGCGGCCGCCATCGTCGCAGTGGCGCTGGCGTTGTACTGGTTGCATAACCCCGCCTATGGCATTGCCAATGGCGGCACCTGGCTTGGGTATACGCTTGGCGGCATTGGCGCGTTTCTGATTGTGTGGCTGATGTGGTTTGGCATCCGCAAGCGCCGCTACGGCGGCGGCGGCGCGCCGGTTGAAGACTGGCTGAGCGCGCATGTCTATCTGGGTCTGGCGCTGATCATCGTTGGCACCCTGCATACCGGATTTCAGTTCGGCTGGAATGTTCATACCCTGGCCTATGTATTGATGATGGTTGTTATTTTCAGCGGTGTGTTTGGGCTGTTTGCGTATCTGCGTGTGCCGGAACTGATGACCCACAACAGGCGCGGAATGACTCTGGTGCAGATGATGCACGAGATTTCCGATCTTGATACGGAATGCCGGGAAGCGGCGCTGGCGCTGGGCGATGAAATCAATCAGATCGTGCTGACCGCCGCGCAAAATACCCGAATTGGCGGCGGCGTGATCCGTCAGCTGTCCGGCGATGACCCGGATTGCGCAACGCGGGACGCCAGCCGGAATGTCAGGCATCTGGCGGATAATGCACCGTCCGATCAGGCGGAAGGTTACCGTTTGCTGCTGAGCCTGCTTGCCAGAAAAGAAGAACTATTGTTCAGGGCGCGCAGGGATGTGCGCTACAAGGCGCTGCTGGATATTTGGCTTTATGTGCATGTGCCGCTGTCATTCGCCCTGCTGGGCGCCCTGATCGCGCATATTGTCTCTGTGTTTTTTTACTGGTAAGCGGCGGATGGAAATTCTCATCACATATCTGACACGCCGCGCCAAGGGAGGCGTGTCGCGCAGAAGCGAGGAGCGCTCGGTCGAGGCCGTGCATTTCGGCCGCAGCACCAATGCCGAAGTCTATCTGGCCGATCCGCGCATCCGCTACGAGCACGCCGTCATTCACCAGCGTCAGGGCGGCATGTTTGTCGAGGTTGAAAAGCTGTCCGATGTGCGCGTCAATGGCCAGCCTGCCCGGACCCGGCCTGTGGTTGCAGGCGATGTCCTGGGCATCGGG
>JBEBFX010000151.1:0-8057 GCA_040081735.1 Alphaproteobacteria bacterium
CCGCCAGCACGGCGCGATCCTCGTCATGCACCAGCGAACACAGGCCCGCCGACAGCGCCTCGGGCAGCATCGGCACCACACGGTCGGGAAAATAACTGGAATTTCCGCGCCTCAACGCATCCCGGTCCAGCGCCGATCCGGGCCGCACATAGTGCGCGACATCGGCAATGGCGACGATCACCACCCAGCCGCCCGGGTTTTTGGGATCGGCGTCGGCCTCGGCCCAGACCGCATCGTCATGATCGCGCGCATCGGGCGGATCAATGGTCACCAGCGGCAGCGAACGCAAATCCGTACCCTTACTCAATTTCGGCGGCGTGGCGGCCTCCGCCTCATTCACCGCCGCAGGACTGAATTCAACGGGAATGCCGTGCTCAAAGATGGCGATCAGGCTGACCGAGCGGGCGTCATTGACCAAGCCCAGCCGCTCAACCACTTTTCCCAGCGGCGGGCCATAGCGCCGCCCCGCTTCCATTTCCACCTGCACCAGTTCGCCCGGTTGCGCGCCCATGGTGTGATCCCGGCTGATCAGAATTTCATCGCGGCCTTTTTCGACCGGCCTGACCTGGCATTGTTTGGCGTCCATCTGAAACACGCCCAGCACCCGGCGCGCATCGGGATCAGATCGCGCCGCGCCCAATGTGCGCATGACACGCGCCTCATAGCCCGCATCGGCAGGCGTCAGGCGCGCCAGCACCTTGTCGCCGACGCCCGCGGGTTTTGCCCCCTCGCCTTCACCGGGAACAATCAGAATGCGCGGGGCGGATGTGACGCCGCGCCATTCGAACGGCTGCGCCAGCAATTCGCCGTCAATATCACGCCCGGTGATTTCCAGCACCGCGACCTTGGGCAAAGTCCGCGCCCCGCCCAGGGCGCGCGCGGCGTTTTCGGTCAGCCCTTCGTCGCGCATCTCGTGCAGCAGGCGCTTCAGCTCCACCCGACCGCCAGCGGTAATGTTAAAGGCGCGCGCAATTTCGCGGGTTCCAACGCGGCCCGGATTTTCATTGATATATTCAGTGATTTCCGCCTTGCTGGGCAGGCCGCCCGGTTGCTGTGGCCGGCTGGCGCGCTTCACAATCGCCCCGGCGCTGCGGCCAGCGCCAGGTGGCTTCCTGCTCATGCTTCGATCTCTCGTGATCCCGCTGAGTAGCTTTCAAATCCAATCGGCGAAGGATCAAACAAAGGCCGTAACTGCGCCGGCATTCTTACATGCAGAGAAAAAGTCGCCGCGAAATGAAATATATAAAAGATTTTCATTTTCTTTTTTAGATCAATCACCCGTTCAGTTCAAGATATTGAATATTCTGATTTCATAAAGACAATTTAGAAATGGCATGAACAGTAATTTCAAGAGTAATTTTCAAAGTAAAAGATAAAAATTATAAACAATAACCAGTAAAAATAATATATCTCAAAATTACATAATATTTAATTTGATATTACAAATATAGATTTTTATATTCGCACTTTAAGTTGCATTGTGTAACTTAAAGCACAAATAATGGAGACAAAAATGCCTAGAAAAAACCCGAAGTTTGACGAAATGGCTTGGAAGACGGCTGAGCAGGCATTAGTGCAAATATTCAAACGCCAAAATACCAACATAACTAAAGCAAAATTACGGAGGAGTCTGAAATGTGAGATATGCGCTAAAGAGCATCCAAAAGTTGATTGGAAGAAACTTATTTCAAAAATGATCGATGAAGCAAAGAAGCAAGGTCACTCAACGGAATTGTATGAGCATTGGCTTAATACCCGCAGGAGCAGCCCACATA
Source organism: Alphaproteobacteria bacterium (assembly GCA_040081735.1). Lineage (GTDB taxonomy): Bacteria > Pseudomonadota > Alphaproteobacteria > UBA11222 > UBA11222 > UBA11222. The sequence goes on from JBEBFX010000151.1 coordinate 1,776, forward strand.
TTCATTCTCAAATATTTACACTGGGGGACGTGGAAGACTTGTTTGAACGATGTCCTTGATCGTAGGAAATGACTATCGACTAGCCGCACGGCAAGATATCCAATATCTTGCCGTGCGGCTAGGATGAGCCACATAATATATTAGAAAAATTCTGGAATTAATTCTAAAAGAGCCGTACTGACGGATGATATCCTAAGTTATTTTGTATGCTCTGGGAATATGAATTCATGTTCAATGAAAACACTCAGCAAGACATAACAGCCTCGGTGCATCATGGCAAGATCATCGCGATTATCTCGTTTGCGTCAATCTGGATGTGGATATTACTTTCGGACAAATACGATCCAAATTTTGGTTTTCTTGTAAACGTGTTTTATATGAAAGCAGAGTTTTTATATATTTGCACACTTAACCCTCACGAATTTTACCCTTACAGGGTTGATAACACTCCATGTATTACCTTCAGGACAACGAATTTAATTCTTTTTTCTCTAATGACAGGAACATACGGTGTCCTGATTTGGCAAAGACTTACACCAAGTCCCGTATTTCTATTAAGGGCTCTTATTGCCAAAAAAGTGGGGCACAATGAAGCTGTTGCCTCAGATCAATTTCCTGGTTCCACAAATAAAGCTGAAGAAGAACAGAAACTTCCAGAAATCTCTAATTCAGAACAAGATAACGCTACTAGTAAAGTATTTATAGCGCTGCCATCCTATTGGCTTTTACTATTTCTATTGCTGTCCCCCATTTTGATTGTGCTCCTTCTTTTCTAGGCACAAATTTCAACCCGCACTAGAACCTGCTGGCTCCGGGCAGCTTCCTGCTCATGCAACCGGTTCCGCAAGCGAAGGTTTCCTGGCGGCGGGTTTTTTCGCCGCAGGCTTTTTGGGAGCAGCTTTTTTCGCCGTTGTTTTCTTTACCGGGGGCTTTTTTACTGCGGCTTTTTTAACTGCCGGTTTTTCCACAGCCGCCTTTTTTGCACCCGTTCGGGTTTTCTTCACCGAGGGGCCGCGCGCCGCTCTGGCGTTCACCAGATCAATCGCTTCCTCCAGCGAGATGGTTTGCGGATCATAGCTTTTGGGCAGGGTCGCGAACACCTTGTTCCATTTCACATAGGGGCCAAAGCGGCCATTCATCACCGACAGCGGCACTTCGTCGAGCGGATGCACGCCCAGTTCGCGCAGCGCCTGCGAACCGCGCCGGGGCGGCCTGTTCCTGGCGTCGGCAATCACCGAGACCGCATGATTGACGCCGATGGTGAACACTTCATCCGTACTGGTCAGATTGGCGTATTTGCCGTCATGGCGCAGATACGGGCCATAGGGGCCGATGGCCGCCTCGATCAGTTTGCCGGATTCGGGGTGCATGCCCACCGGGCGCGGCAGAGACAATAATTGCAGGGCGCGTTCAAGATCGATCACTTCCGGCGGCATGTCCTTGGGAACCGGGCCGCGTTTGGGCTTATCGCCCTTTTCCACCGCTTCGCCCAATTGCAGGAACGGGCCAAAACGGCCATTGCGCAGGGTGACAGGCAGGCCGGTATCCGGGTCAACGCCCAGCAGTTTGGGGCCGGCATCGGCGGCCGGCGCGTCGCCGTTCACCGTCATCTGACGGGTAAAGGCGCACTCCGGATAGTTGGAACAGCCTACAAAGGCGCCAAACTTGCCGATTTTCAGGCTTAACTGCCCCACCGCGCAGGCCGGGCACTGGCGTACCGCCCCGCCATCCTCGCGGGTTGGGAACACGTGCGGCCCCAGCACCTCGTTCAGGGCGTCCAGAACCTGGGTCACGCGCAGATCGGACATGCCCTCGATGGAAACATTGAAATCTTTCCAGAAGTCGCGCAGCACCTGTTTCCAGTTGATCTTGCCCGCGGAAACATCATCAAGCTGTTCTTCCAGATCGGCGGTGAAATCATATTCCACATAGCGTTTGAAGAAACTTTCCAGAAACGCCGTCACCAGCCGCCCCTTGTCCGACGGGATGAAGCGGTTCTTGTCCATCGTCACATAATCGCGGTCGCGCAGCACAGACAGCACGCTGGCGTAGGTCGAGGGGCGGCCAATGCCCAGTTCTTCCATCTTCTTGACCAGACTGGCTTCGGAATAACGCGGCGGCGGTTCAGTGAAATGCTGTTCCGGGCGCACGGTCTTCAGCGACAGCGGATCCTTCGCCGCCACCCGGGGCAGGCGTCCGCCCTCTTCATCCTCGGCATCGCCGTCATCGGCGCCTTCCTGATAGAGACGCAGAAAGCCGTCAAACAACAGCACCGACCCCGTGGCGCGAAACCCGGCCAGAGCGTCGCCCGACTCAATTTCAACAGTAGTGCGTTCCAGCTGCGCGCTTTCCATCTGGCTGGCGACGGCGCGCTTCCAGATCAGTTCGTACAGCCGCTGCTGATCCCTGTCCAGCACGCCCCCTACGGAACCCGGCAGGCGGCCCATATCGGTCGGGCGAATGGCCTCATGCCCTTCCTGGGCGTTTTTGGCCTTGGCCGTGTAGATACGCGGCGCGCCGGGTACATATTCCTTGCCATATTCCTTCGCAATGACTGTGCGTGCGCCGGTAATGGCCTCGCCCGCCATGGTCACCCCATCGGTCCGCATATAGGTAATCAGACCGGTGGTTTCGCCGCCGATATCAAAACCTTCGTACAGGCGCTGGGCGACCTGCATGGTGCGCGCGCTGCTGAAACCCAGTTTACGCGCGGCTTCCTGTTGCAGGGTCGAGGTAATGAACGGCGGCGGCGGATTGCGCCGGGCCGGTTTGCTTTCGACACTCTTTATACTGTAATCGCGGGTCAGGATGCGGGCGCGCGCCGCCTCGGCGGCGGCGGCCGTCGCGATGGTGAACTTCTCGACTTTTTCGCCGTCCAGTTTCGTCAGCCGGGCGGTAAGGGATTGCCCGTCCTTCAGGCCGAAATCCGCTTCGACGGTCCAGTATTCCCGGGCGGTGAAACCCTCGATTTCCAGTTCGCGCACACAGATCAGACGCAGCGCCACCGACTGCACCCGGCCGGCCGAGCGCGCCCCCGGCAGCTTGCGCCACAACACGGGCGACAGACTGAACCCGACCAGATAATCGAGCGCGCGGCGCGCCAGATAGGCTTCCACCAGCGGCGCATCGATCTCGCGCGGATGTTTCATCGCATCCAGGATCGCGGATTTGGTGATTTCGTTAAACACGACGCGCTGCACGGGTTTTGAACCCAGCGCCTTTCTGTCCTTTAATACCTGAAGCACATGCCAGGAAATCGCCTCGCCTTCGCGGTCCGGGTCCGTGGCCAGGATCAGGCTGTCGGCGCTTTTGGCGGCCTGAATGATTTCATTCAGCTGTTTTTTGGACCGGTCGCCGACCTCCCAGATCATGGCGAAATCATCGTCGGGCAGCACCGAGCCGTTTTTGGCCGGCAGATCGCGCACATGGCCAAAGCTCGCCAGCACCTGATAGTCCTGACCGAGATATTTATTTATGGTTTTCGCCTTGGAGGGCGATTCTACAATTACCAGTTTCATGCGGGCCTGTTTCACATTCGGGGCGGGATGCGCCGCTAGATGTGTCAAAGGGGATTGCAAATAGGTCAATAAACCGTGAAGAGTCAAATACATGAATTTTTCCATGTGCCGGGACCGCCCGAAAAAGCGCTCGCCAGACAACTTGATCCATTGCTAAATACCTTAATAAGGACAAAGACTTATGAGCACAAACGCCCCCATCGCTTTGGTAGCCGGTAACTGGAAAATGAATGGTCTGGCCAGCGCCCTTGCGGAGGCCGAAAAAATCGCCGCCGGGGCCGGTTCAGGACAGAAGCCTGCCTGCAAGGTCATGCTGTGCCCGCCGGTTACCCTGCTGGCTTCCATGCGGGCCAGACTGGGTTCCAGCCCTGTATTACTGGGCGGTCAGGACTGCCACGCCAACGCATCGGGCGCCCATACAGGGGACATCAGCGCCGAGATGATCCGGGACGCCGGCGGCGTTGCCGTTATCGTAGGGCATTCGGAACGCCGCGCCGATCACGGAGAAAGCAATGCCCTCGTGCAGGCCAAGGCGCTGGCGGCGCACCGGGCGGGGTTGATCGCCATCGTCTGCGTAGGCGAAACCGAGCTTGAGCGCAATGCGGGCAAGGCGCTGGAAGTGGTCGGCGCGCAACTTGCCGGATCGCTTCCCGGCGGGGGAACTGCGAACAATCTGGTGGTGGCCTATGAACCGGTCTGGGCCATCGGAACCGGTAAAACCCCCACTGCGGCGGATGTCGCCGAGGTGCATTTTTTCATCCGCACGCGCCTGCAGGCGCGGTTCCCGGATGGCGCTGCGTTCCGCATTCTGTACGGAGGATCGGTCAAACCCGGCAATGCGGTGGAACTGATGGGCGTCGCCCATGTCAACGGCGCACTGGTCGGCGGCGCCAGCCTGAAAGCAGAGGATTTTCTGGGGATCATTGCGGCGTACCGCTAGACGGCGGCGTCCGGCTTCCATCATAAACCGCAATTTTCAGCGGGACCGGGTGTTCATGGCCACGCTGAGCCGCTATGCTGCCATTTAATGAAAAAACAGACACAGGGAGACGCCCAATGACGGCCATCAATCAGGTAACCGATCTGGATATCCGGGACGGCATTGCAGTGCTGACCCTGAACAGCCCTCCGGTGAACGCCCTGAGCGGCGTGGTGCGCGATGGCCTGTACAAGGGGTTCCAGCAGGCCATAGCCGACCCGGCGGTCCGGGCGGTGGTGCTGGTCTGCGCCGGGCGCACCTTTATTGCGGGCGCGGATATTGCCGAACTGGGCACCGGCGCCAAGGGGGCCAGCCTGCCAGATGTGCAGAATATGATGGAGGCCAGCCCCAAGCCGATAGTCGCCGCCATTCACGGCACGGCGCTGGGCGGCGGGCTGGAAGTGGCCCTGTGCTGTCATTACCGGGTAGCGGTGGCCACTGCGCAGATGGGACTGCCGGAAGTAAAACTGGGCCTGCTACCAGGGGCGGGCGGCACCCAGCGCCTGCCGCGCATTGTCGGGCCGGAAATGGCGCTGGAGATGATGTGTCTCGGCGATCCGCTGCCAGCGCCGCAGGCGCTGAAGGTTGGCCTGTGCGATGAAATCGTGAGCGGCGATCTGACAGAGGGCGGGGTGGCCTTCGCCAGGAAAGTGCTGGCGGAAAATCGCCCGCTGGTGCGGGTGCGGGACAATGATTCGAAGGTGGCCCCGGCGCGCGGCAAGCCTGAAATTTTCGCCAGTTTCCGCAAAACTCATGAACGCAAGAACCGTGGTTTTCTGGCGCCTGAATACATCATCCGCTGCATCGAGGCGGCGGTGAATCTGCCGTTGGAGGAGGGCAGCAAGGTAGAGGCGGAACTGTTCCGCGAATTGCTTAACGGGCCGCAATCGGCGGCGCAACGCTATATGTTCTTTGCCGAACGCCAGGCCGCGAAAATCCCGGATGTGCCTGCGGATACGCCGCAAATCCCCATCAAAACCGCAGGTGTAATTGGCGCTGGCACCATGGGCGGCGGCATTACCATGAATCTGGTCAATGTGGGCATTCCGGTGACCCTTGTTGAAACCAGCCAGGAGGCGCTGGATCGCGGCCTGAAAGTCGTGCGCGGCAATTATGAAAACACGGCGCGCAAAGGCAAACTGACCCAGGGCGATGTCGAGGCGCGTATGGCGCTGATCAAGCCCAGCCTTAATCTGTCTGACCTGGCCGGCGTCGATATTGTGATCGAGGCGGTGTATGAGAACATGGAGATCAAGAAGGATATTTTCCAGAAACTGGACGCCATCTGCAAACCCGGCGCGATCCTTGCCACCAATACCTCGGCGCTGGATATCAACGCCATTGCGGCCATGACCAAACGGCCGGAATATGTCATCGGCACACATTTTTTCAGCCCCGCAAATGTAATGAAACTGGTGGAAGTGGTGCGTGGCGCGAAGACTGCGAAGGATGTTATTGCGACGTCCATGGCGCTGGGAAAGCGCATCAACAAGATCGCCGTGCTGGCCGGGGTGTGCTACGGCTTTATCGGCAACCGCATGCTGTTCGCGCGCACCACCCAGTCCAACCGCATCATTCTGGAGGGCGCCACGCCGGAACGGGTTGATAAGGTGCTGACCGATTTTGGTTTTCCCATGGGGCCGTTCGCGATGAGCGATCTGGCCGGTCTGGATGTCGGCTGGAATGCGAAAACCTCGAAAGGCGAGACCCTGCGCGACCGTCTGTGCGAGGCCGGCCGGCGCGGCCAGAAAACCAGTGCGGGCTATTTTGATTACAGGCCCGGCG
>JBEBFX010000298.1:0-2039 GCA_040081735.1 Alphaproteobacteria bacterium
GTCATCATCGCCGACATGAATGAAAAAGGCGGCGAGGAAACCCTGTCGATGATCAACAAGCAAGGCTATCAGGGAATGTTCGTCAAAACCGATATTACGGTCGAAAGCGATGTCAAAACCCTGATTGATCGCGCGATGAACGCCCATGGGCGGCTGGACGCGGCCTATAATAATGCAGGCATTGAGGGGGCGCAGGCCTTTACGGCCGATATGCCGGTGGATGCGTTCGACAAGATCATCGCCGCCAACCTGCGGGGTGTTTTTCTGTGCATGAAATATCAGATCCCGGCGCTTCTGAAAGGTGGGGGCGGCGCCATTGTCAACACCGCTTCCGTGGCCGGGCTGACCGGCATACCCGGTATGGGGGCCTATTGCGCCTCCAAACATGGTGTAATCGGGCTGACCAAGGCGGCGGCGCTGGAATATGCCAAAGCCGGTATCCGGGTTAATTGCGTGTGCCCCGGGGTCATTGACACCCCTATGGTCGGGCGGCTTGGCGCCAGCAACCCTGAAATCCTGGCCGGGCTATCGGCCGCCGAACCGATAGGCCGCATGGGCAGGCCTTCAGAAATCGGCGAAGCTGCCGTCTGGCTGTGCTCGGATCACGCATCGTTCGTGACGGGCCATGCAATGGTGGTGGATGGCGGCCTCGTGGCGCAATGATCTAGGCTGGCGCCACGCGCATCGAGCATTTGTGGATAGCAGGGATGCGCGCATATCTTTTTGATATGGCCGGATTGGGAGCGGATAATTCGATTGGATCGCAAACCGGTCATGAATTTCCAGCAAAACTCTTCATTGACCGGCGCAAGCTATGCTGACAGAAGGTAAATTAGGTGCCAACTCCGGGATGCATTTACAGCTTGCGTCAAGGAAGTGCATCCTTGGCTTCCGGCTTGCGGCAGTCTTTCGGCTGGCTTGGTATGAAACCATGTTATGGAAAGGCACATAATGATTGCCAGTACGAAGGCGCTTGTCTGACCACGCAACATTGTTCAGGGATGGGCCATTATCTCGTTCATCTTAGGTCTATGGAGCTATCATGATAAAAACGGGATTATTTTTACTCGTCTCCACAGCTGCATTTTTTTTATGCTTTCGCGCAGGTTATATCAGCCTGCTGACATGGGAGTGGCTGTCCGTCATGAAGCCCCAGGCGGAGGCGTGGGAGTCGAGCTTAATCAATTATCAGAATATGTTCGCTGGCCTGCTAACCGCAATCGCGGTTTTCGCCGCCAAAGGCAGAAAGGCGCCGCCATTAAATATTTTTGTTATATTATTTTTCATATTCTCGATCTTTATCGTCCTGTCGCAGATTTTTTCGTTGAACAGTACGCTCTCGGCATTCAAATTCAATCTAGCTGCCGAAATGTTGTTTCTGACATTTGCCATCTTGCTGATGTCCAATACCAAACTTAAAATCCAGGCCCTTCTGTGGGTTTTCGTGATCTCAGTTGGATATTATGGCGTTACTCGCGGATTGATGAGCATCGCCAGCGGCGGCCGCAGCAGCATAAGGGGGGCTGCAAATTCAATTTTACAGGACAATAATCAACTTGCGATGGCCTTGGCCTCTATGGCCCCCCTGGCACTCTATCTGTTTCGAACCAGCGCGGACGCCAAATGGTTCTCACGCATGCAAACTATAGAAAATGCATCACAAGATAATTCTTTTATGACACGTGTTAAGGCCTGGGATGTTGCGTATCATATGGGGTTAAAATATCCCGTGCTAGGCGCAGGAGGAACCATTCAATATTATCCGCTGTACAATTCAGCGTTCATTGCCGAAGAGGTAGTCGAAAAACGACGTAATGGGCTTCTTGCCACTCACAATGCCTATCTGGAGATTCTGGCGGGAAACGGATTTATCGCCTTTGGCGCGTTTCTTGGCATGATAGGAACGGCGATTATGTGGTGTAGTAAAATCAATAAAGTCACGCAAAACATTCCTGGGCTCCTCTGGGCAGCAGAACTCGGAACAATGTTGCAAATATCTCTGGTCGTTTACGCCATTGGCAGTATGGCTCTATCAACAG
>JBEBFX010000017.1:0-28092 GCA_040081735.1 Alphaproteobacteria bacterium
GAGCCATACAGTAAGGTCAGCATATTTAACCCTGGACCCCGCAACAAGTGCGGGGTGACAGTGTATTATGCGACCGCCCCGGACTTAGCCGTCAAGCGTGTTCAGCGCCTTGGTGAAGCGTCCGGCATGGGACTTTTCGGCCTTGGCGAGGGTTTCGAACCAGTCGGCGATTTCGGCAAAGCCTTCATCGCGGGCGGTGCGCGCCATGCCCGGATACATATCTGTATATTCATGGGTTTCGCCTGCAACCGATGCCTTGAGATTGTTGCTGGTGGAACCAATAGGCAGGCCTGTGGCGGGGTCGCCTACGCCTTCCATGAATTCCAGATGGCCGTGAGCGTGGCCGGTTTCACCTTCGGCCGTGGAACGGAAAACCGCCGCCACGTCGTTATAGCCTTCCACATCGGCCTTTTGCGCAAAATACAGATAGCGCCGGTTGGCCTGGCTTTCGCCGGCAAAGGCTGCTTTCAGATTGTCGAGAGTTTTGCTGGTTCCCAGTGCTGCCATGTGTCGTTCTCCTTGGCTTGGATGATGCCCTGTTCCGGGCTGAATTATGCTTGGCGGGACGGCGCCCGTTTACCATAGTGAACATATAGCGACAGGACCGGCAACGTCAATAGTTTAGAATCATTTTAATTTATGAAATTACAATGACACTGCCTTGACGCACACCTATTTATCCTCGGACAGCCGGATGATGACATCCACGCGTGAGATTTTGGCCCCGTCTGGCACGGCGGGGAGACCGCGAATATCAACGGCGGCGCCGTCAATATCCACCAGTGCGCGGCGATTCTCAAAAAAGAAATGGTGATGACCGGTCACATTCGTGTCGAAATAAGTGCAGGTGGAATCGACAACGACTTCCCTCAGCAACCCGGCGGCCGTAAACTGGTGTAGCGTGTTATAGACTGTTGCCAGTGAAACCTTGACCCCCACGGACTGGGCCTGCTCGAACAGCAATTCTGCGGTGACATGATGATCGCCCGGTTCAAACAGCAATTTCGCCAGGGCCACGCGCTGGCGGGTTGGGCGCAGTCCTACTGCGCGCAACCGTTCCAGTGCGCTGAATGCGGGCCGAGTTTGCGAATGATGCTCCATTGCTGCTAAATATTGTCGCAGGGATGGCGTTTGTCCAGTTATATGTGGTTCCCGGATTTTCAGGACAAGACATGTTGAACGATCATTTTTTGCCGCGCGCCAACCCCGCCTGGCGTTTGTATGTGCCAAAGCTCGTTACCGTACTGCGTGAAGGCTATCCGGCGCGGGATTTTCGCAATGACGTTATTGCGGGCCTTACGGTGGCGATTGTGGCCTTGCCCCTGGCGATGGCGCTGGCAATCGCTTCCGGAACAACGCCTGACAAAGGATTGTTAACCGCTGTTGTCGCCGGTTTTATCATTTCGGCGCTGGGCGGCAGCCGGTTTCAGATCGGCGGCCCAACCGGCGCCTTTGTGGTGGTGGTGTTTAATGTCATTCAGGTTCACGGTTATGACGGGCTGGTGCTGGCCACATTGATGGCCGGATTCATGCTGCTTATTGCGGGTGTGGCGCGGTTTGGCGACTGGATTAAATATATTCCCGATCCGGTGGTGACCGGTTTTACGTCGGGCATAGCGGTGATTATATTTTCCAGCCAGATCGGCGACGTGTTCGGGCTTTCCATGGCCAGCGTTCCGGCTGATTTTATCGAAAAATGGACGGCGTTCTGGCAGGCGCGCGGCAGTTTCAGCCCGTGGGCGGCGGGGGTGGCGTTTGGCGCCCTGGGCGTAATTATCGCGCTGCGCCGTTTCGCCCCCAGACAACCTGGTTTTCTCATCGCGGTTGTTGCAGCCTCGCTGCTGGTCTATCTGCTGAATATTCCCGTCGACACCATTGGCTCGCGCTTTGGCGGCATTCCCAGCAGTTTGCCGATGCCGCACTGGCCGGAAATCACCTTCGCGCGCATGCAGGAACTGCTGCCCAGCGCTTTTACGATAGCGTTTTTAGCAGGCGTTGAAAGCCTGTTGTCGGCAATGGTTGCAGATGGCATGACGGGACGGCGGCACCGGTCAAACTGTGAACTGGTGGCCCAGGGGACGGCCAATATCGCCTCCGCGCTGTTTGGCGGGATGCCGGCGACGGGGGCCATTGCGCGCACCGCCACCAATATCCGGTCCGGCGCGCGTTCGCCGGTTGCCGGCATGCTGCACGCGCTGTTTGTGCTGTTGTTTATTCTGTTCCTGTCGCCGCTGGCGGCTTTTATTCCGATGGCGTCGCTTGCGGCTATTCTGGTTATCGTCGCCTGGAATATGAGCGAAATTGATAAATTCCGGACTTTGGCGCGGGCGCCGCGGGGCGACATGGTCGTGCTGGTGCTGACCTTTGGACTCACGGTGCTGGTGGATCTCACCGCCGCCATCGAGGCGGGCGTGGTGCTGGCGGCGATATTATTCATGCACCGCATGTCCCAGGCGGATACCCATGAACAGGGCGCCCCCATGTGGGAGCACGACGAGGATGATTTTTCAGGTCATTCCGGCGATGACCATAGCCACCGCGATAACCTGCCCAAAGGCGTCGAGGTGTTTCGTCTGCGCGGCCCGCTGTTCTTTGGCAATGCGGCCCGGCTGGGACATATGCTGGACGCGATCATTGGCCCCTGGCCTGCCACATTCATCCTGCGCATGCGGGACGTTTCGATGGTGGATGCGACCGGGGTGGGCGCTTTGGCGGAATTTCTGCATCGCTGTCAGGCGCATGGCTCCGGGATTATCATAACCGGTATTCAGCATCAGCCGCGCCAGGTGCTGGACCAGATGGGTTTTGCAGCCGAATCGCCGTCCTTGCAGTTCGCAGCTGACTTTCAGGCGGCCATCAATCTGACACGCAAAGTGTAATATTTCCTAAACCGCTTTCGCGGATTGTTACGATATGTTACCTGAGATCACGAAAAATGGATTCCGCCCCGAAGGTAAGCGCGATGCCGAATAAACCGGCGAAACTGGACTATGAAGATCTGCTGCGCTGCGGCCACGGGCAGCTGTTTGGCTCCGGCAATGCGCAATTGCCGCTGCCGCCGATGCTGATGTTTGACCGCATTACCCGGATTTCAGACACTGGCGGGGCGCATGGTAAAGGGGAAATCGTGGCGGAACTGGATATACGCCCGGATTTATGGTTCTTTGCCTGCCATTTTGAGGGCGATCCGGTGATGCCGGGCTGTCTGGGCCTGGACGCGCTGTGGCAGCTGGTTGGGTTTTTCCTCGGCTGGCTGGGAGCTGCGGGCCGCGGCCGCGCGCTGGGTGTGGGCGAAGTGCGCTTTACCGGCATGGTCGAGCCAAAACACAGACTGGTGACCTACCGGCTTGATCTGAAGCGGGTGATTAACCGCAGGCTGGTGATGGGTGTGGCCGATGGCAGCGTCAGCGTGGATGGCAATGAGATTTACCGCGCCGAAGATCTGAAAGTAGGTCTCTTCAAGGCTGGCGAATCGCCCCAATAGCGCAAAGGAGAGCGTCATGAGACGTGTCGTGGTTACCGGGCTGGGCATCGTATCCAGTATTGGCAATGACAGTCAGCAGGTGCTGGCCAGTCTGCGCGAAGGCCGTTCCGGCGTCGAACTGGTTGAAACCTATCGCGACATGGGATTTCGCAGCCATGTGGCCGGGACACTGAAAATTGATCTGGAAGAAGTGGTCGACCGCAAGCTGAAGCGCTTTATGGGTGATGCGGCGGCCTATGCCTATATTTCCATGGATCAGGCGATCCGGGATGCGGGGCTTACACCTGCAGAAATTTCCCATGAGCGCACCGGTATCATCGTTGGTTCGGGCGGACCGTCAACCCGCAATATTCTTCTGGCCTGCGATACAGCGCGCGAGAAGGGGCCCAGAAAAGTCGGCCCGTTCATGGTGCCGCGCAATATGTCCAGCAGCACCTCGGCCAATCTGGCGACGGCGTTTCAGATTAAAGGCCTGAGCTACACCATCACATCCGCCTGTTCGACCAGCGCCCATTGCATCGGGGCCGCCGCCGAACAGATTCAGTACGGCAAGCAGGACATCATGTTTGCCGGCGGCGGCGAGGAACTGGACTGGACCCTGACCGTACTGTTCGACGCCATGGGGGCGCTGTCCAGCAAATATAATGACACACCGGCAAAGGCCTCGCGCGCCTATGACGCCAATCGTGACGGATTTGTAATTTCAGGCGGCGGCGGCTGTCTGGTGCTTGAAGAACTGGAACACGCCAAAGCGCGCGGCGCCAGGATTTATGGCGAGCTGACCGGATATGGCGCGACCTCGGACGGGATCGACATGGTGCAGCCGTCCGGCGAGGGCGCCGTGCGCTGCATGCGCATGGCGATGGCGGGTTTGACCGGACCGGTGGATTATATCAATGCCCATGGCACCTCGACACCCATCGGCGACACCAAAGAACTGGAAGCCATCCGCACGGTATTCGGCGATAAAATTCCGCCGATCAATTCCACCAAAAGTCTGACCGGCCACAGCCAGGGGGCAACCGGGGTGCATGAAGCGATCTATTCCCTGCTGATGCTGAACAATCAGTTTGTTTGCGTCTCCGCCAATATTGAAGACCTCGACCCGCAAGCCGCCGGCATGCCGATTGTCCGCGAGCGGATTGACAATGCCGGACTGAATACCGTCTTATCCAACAGTTTTGGCTTTGGCGGAACCAATGCCTGTCTGGCCTTTTCCCGGCTTGCCTGACATCATGCAAAATAAAACAAGGAACGCACAGCCATGACCGGCACAGGCAAACTGATGGCCGGCAAACGCGGCCTGGTGATGGGCATCGCAAATGATCATTCCATCGCCTGGGGCATCGCCAAAACTTTGGGCGAGCACGGCGCCGAAATGGCCTTTACTTACCAGAATGAGGCGTTTGGCAAACGGCTGCAACCGCTGGCGGATTCTGTCGGATCAAGTTTTATGGCGCCTTGCGACGTTTCTGACCGCGAGAGCATGGACAACGTGTTCGCCATGCTGGAAACCGTCTGGGGACAGATTGATTTCGTCGTGCATGCGATCGCCTATTCCGACAAGGAAGAACTCAAGGGGCGGTTTCTGGATACGACGCGGGAAAATTTTCTGAACACAATGGATATTTCCTGTTTCTCGCTGAACGAGGTCGCGCGCCGCGCCGCGCCGCTGATGAAAAGCGGAGGGGCGATTATCACGCTGACCTATATGGGTTCCGTCAAGGTGATGCCGGATTATAACGTGATGGGCGTCGCCAAGGCGGCTCTGGAGGCGAGCGTGCGCTATCTGGCCGCTGATCTTGGACCCCAGGGCATTCGGGTGAACGCCATATCCGCCGGTCCGATGCGCACGCTGGCGGGCTCCGCCATCGGCTCTGCGCGCTATGTATACCGCACCTCGCGTGAACATTCGCCGTTACGCATGAACGTGGATCTGGCGCATCTGGGGGGCGCCGGCCTGTATCTGCTCAGCGATCTGTCGGCGGGGACAACGGGCGAAATTCATTACGTGGACGCAGGCTATAATATTATCGGCATGCCGCACCCGGACATGTTAAATGTTTCGTCTACGGACGATTAATTCGCGCCAATAACGGCGTTCGATCAGACAGGAGGAGGGGCCAATGCGGGATCTGCTTTATCTTGACAACATGCTAATCCCAAAAGTGATCACTTTTATCTACTGGATACTTCTCGGAATCGCAGTCATCAGCGGTATCGGGACGATGCTGGCGGGCAGTTTCCTCCCGGGATTGATGGTAATAGCGGGCGGCATGTTCGCGGCCAGAGTATGGTCAGAACTGATTATCGTGCTGTTCAAGATAAACGAAGCCCTTCAGGAAATACGCACGAAATAACATGGCCACACATCATCATTCGCGTTTGCTGATTATCGGTTCCGGCCCCGCTGGCTACACGGCGGCGATTTACGGCGCACGGGCCATGCTGGAACCCATTCTGGTGACGGGGCTTGACCAGGGCGGGCAACTGACCATCACCACGGATGTCGAAAATTATCCGGGCTACGCCGAAACCATTCAGGGGCCATGGCTGATGGAGCAGATGCGCGATCAGGCGATGCATGTGGGCGCACGCCTGATCAATGATTATATCGTCAAGGTGGATTTTTCCCGGCGTCCGTTCAGTTGCACCGGCGACGGCGGCGACACCTACACCGCAGACGCGGTGATCGTTGCAACGGGCGCGCAGGCGCGCTGGCTGGGCCTGCCGACGGAGGAACGCTTCAAGGGCTTCGGGGTTTCCGCCTGCGCCACCTGTGACGGGTTTTTCTATCGCGGCAAGGAAGTGCTGGTGGTGGGGGGCGGCAATACGGCGGTGGAGGAAGCCCTGTTCCTGACTAATTTCGCCAGCAAGGTGACGCTGGTGCATCGGCGCGACAGTCTGCGTTCGGAAAAAATTCTGCAAAACAGACTGTTCGCCAATCCCAAAGTCAGCTTCATCTGGGATAGCGAAGTGGATGAAGTCCTTGGCGCGCAAGACCCCCTGGGGGTAACGGGCGCACGGCTGCGCAACGTCAAAACCGGGGTTACACGGGAAGTTGCGGCCCATGGCGTGTTCATCGCTATCGGCCACAGTCCATCTACTGCAATCTTCAGGAATGTGCTGCCCATGGACAAGGACGGCTATCTGCTGAAAGCGCCCGATTCAACGGCCACTGAAATTCCGGGCGTATTTGCCGCCGGCGACGTGACGGACAAGATTTTCCGCCAGGCCGTCACCGCCGCCGGCCTTGGCTGCATGGCCGCACTGGAAGCGGAAAAATTCCTGTCGGGGCATAGCTGAGTCCTTTCACGTACGCCGCCATTTAATGATATTGTGGATGCCTGATGTTTGCTTAGGGTAAAGGAGACGTTCATGCCCAGCGCTAAAGATGTGGCCAGGCAATTGATTGATGAAATGCCTGACAATGTGACGCTTGATGACATCATGTACGAATTGTATGTGAAACAGAAAATTGAGCAGGGCCTGCTGGCGTCACGGGACGGTCGCGTTACGCCCGTGAAAGAAGTCTTCAATGTCATTGCTGACAAGCATGGCTGGCCCAGATAGTGAAGCTTTTATTCGCCGATCCGGCATCGCGCGATCTTGACGAAATTATTGATTACATTGCAATCGGCAATCCCGGCGCAGCGGAGCGGGTTTTTCGTGCTATCCTCGATACCACCGGACGGCTCGAAGAATTTCCCAATATAGGCCGTGCCGGACGCATTCCCGGAACGCGCGAGCTTTCCATAAGTGGATTACCTTATTTACTGGTTTATGAAGTTAATTCAGAAGCCGTGGTAATTCTTGCCGTGTTTCATACGTCCCGCGATTTGACGCGGGCGCTGGAAGCCCGCCAGAATGAACTGAAATCATAACTTCGCCATCCCGCAATAGGAGTTCTTTGCGTCTTTAACAGGACTGCTATACTCGGCACATGAGTACAGGAGAACAGGAGACGCGCGATCAGGTGCTGGCGCTGCTGCGCTGGCAGCTGGAGGCTGGCGCGGATGAGGCGATTGGCCTGCACCCCGTGGACCGGTTCAGCGCCGGTGCGGAGATCGAAACGCTTCCCCAGAGCCGGAGTGTGAATCCAGCGCCCGCCCTGATACATGTACGGGCCCCGGCAACTGTGCCCGTGAACCACACTTCGTCGCGGGAAATTGCCGCAGCCTGTCATGATCTTGCCGCCCTGCGCCAGGCGATGGAAAATTTCCAGGGGTGTGCGCTGAAGACGACCGCCAAACACACAGTATTTGCAGATGGCAATCCGCATGCGCGGGTGATGCTGGTGGGCGAGGCGCCGGGACGCGATGAGGACTTGCAGGGTTTGCCGTTTGTGGGGCGCAGCGGGCAGCTTCTGGATCGTATGCTTGGCGCCATCGGCCTGGACCGCCAGCAGGTTTATATTTCCAATATTCTGCCCTGGCGGCCGCCCGGTAACCGCACGCCGACCAGCGCCGAGATTGCGGTTTGCCAGCCATTTATCGAACGGCATATTCAGCTGGCCGCACCCGATATATTGCTGTTGCTGGGTGGCGTCAGCACCAAGGGGCTGTTCGACACAAGCGAAGGCATTATGCGCCTGCGGGGGCGCTGGAAAATTTATCGCGCGGGAGACAGGGACATTCCGGCTTTGGCGACGTTTCATCCGGCGTTTCTGCTGCGCCAGCCCGCACAAAAAAAACAGGCTTGGCAGGATTTCCTCGCGCTGCGCGCCCGCCTGGATTCACTGCCTGTTAACCAGTCCGGGGATTTATGAAGGAATATCCATACTTGCCTGAAGTGTGGTTTTAGGGTTACAGTGCGGCAACGAAAAAAAGGGGTTGGGTTTGAAGGCAAAAAATCTCTTGCGGGGTGGACTTGCTGCTGTTTCCCGGGCGCTGGGTCTGGCCCTGCTGTTGGCGGGATTGCGGGTTCTCGCACCCTTGCCCGCAGGCGCGGTTGAATTACCGCGCATCCTTTCTGCGAAAGAAGCCCAGAACTACAGCCAGATTTTTTCGATGCAGACAGAGGCCCGGATGGGCGGGGTTTCCCGTTTGATCGGGGAACTGACCGACCGGCGTCTGCTTGGCCATGTGCTGGCGCAACGCTACCTGCACCCTACGGCCTATACATCCAGCTACGGCGAACTGAAACATTGGCTGGATAATTATGCCGATCATCCGCAGGCGGCGAAAATTTACGCGCTGGCCCTGCGCAAACGGGCCAGTGGTGATGCGGCCCCGAACCGTCCGGCGGTCTTGCGCAGCCGTTCGGGCGCATCGCAGGAAATTATCAGGGAATACCGTTCTCCCACTGTGCGATCCAGGGCCGCCATGCAGCAGATCGCGGTTATTCAGTTGCACCTGAAAGGCCTGCTCGGGAAATCCGGACCCGACGCCGCCCTGGCGTATCTGCGGCGCGATGATATTGGCCGCCGTCTTGACGCCGCCGAAATTGATCTGGCGAACCAGAATATTGCAGCGGCCTATTTTCAGGATGGCCGGGATCAGGATGCATTTCAGCTGGCGTCAGAGGCGGCCCAACGCAGCGGGAAAATTGTGCCGATGGCCCATTGGACGGCCGGGTTGGCGGCCTGGCGTCTGGGGCGCGCAGATCAGGCCGCGCGGCAGTTTTCCGCAATGGCGGACGCGAATTCGCCCTATGCCGGGCAGGATGCGCAAACGGCTGCGGCCTATTGGGCGGCGCGGGCCAATCTGGCGGTGCGTAAACCCCAAAAGGTGAACCATTATTTGCAGGCGGCTGCTAAATATCCCCTTACGATGTACGGCATGCTGGCCAATCGGCAGCTGGGCCATGAACTTCCCTTTGACTGGGATTTGCCAGAATTGCGCCAGGCTGACATTTCAGCCCTGCAACATCAGCCAGGGCTAGGGCGAATGCTGGCGTTGCATGAGGCTGGACAGACAATATTGGCGGACCTGGAATTGCAGCTGCTGCATGACAGGCTTGGTCCGGACAGCGACGCCCGTCTGCTGGCGCTTGCGGCGGAACTCAATTTACCCCGCAGCCAGATCCGTATTGCGGAAACGGCGCGGGCGCATGGCAAAGTCTGGCTGGCCGGTCTTTATCCGATGCCGGAATGGCGTCCTGAGGGCGGCTTTACCCTTGATCCCGCACTGCTGTTTGCAATTACGCGGCAGGAAAGCAATTTTGCCGCCGGGGCGGTGGGCGGCGGCGGCGCGCGCGGGCTGATGCAGTTAATGCCGGCGACGGCCAGTTTTATATCTCATGACAAATCATTGCGGGGCGCGGGCCGTAACCGGCTGTTTGATCCCGAATTCAATCTGTCGCTTGGGCAACGCTATATCCGGCATTTGCACAACACGGGACCGCAGGATTTATTCTCGCTGATTGCGTCCTATAATGCGGGTCCGGGCGCCATTGAGACCTGGCGTCGGCAGTCGAAAACCAAAGACCCGCTATTATTTTTGGAAAGCCTGCCGAGCGCAAATACCCGCAACTATGTTGAGCAGGTGCTGACCGATTTCTGGATTTATCAGCACAGAATGGGCGTGCCGGGAAATTCTCTGGATGCGGTTGCCCAGGGCGGCTGGCCGCACCTTTCAACGCCGCGCGCCTCCGGCGCGATGTGACCGGCGATAAGGCGGAATAATATGCCGGAACTGGATGAAAGCCGGAAATTTATCCCCGTCAACATTGCGCTTCTGACGGTTTCAGATACGCGCCTGCGCGCAGATGACAAATCCGGGGATATTCTGGAGGCGCGGGTCAGGGCGGCGGGTCATAATCTGGCGGCGCGCGAAATCATTACCGATGACCGGGAGCTGATTATCGCGCAATTGCGGCGCTGGATTGCCGATCCGGCCATCGATGTGGTGATTTCCACAGGCGGCACTGGCCTGACCGGGCGCGACGTAACGCCGGAGGCCTTCCACGCCGTTTACGAAAAGGAAATTGACGGTTTTTCAGCCGTGTTCCACGCCATCAGCCATGCCAAAATCGGTGTTTCCACTATTCAATCGCGTGCAACTGCGGGCGTTGCAGGCGGCACGTATCTGTTTGCGCTGCCGGGATCGCCGGGCGCCTGCAAGGATGGCTGGGACGGGATTTTGCAGTGGCAGCTGGATTACCGGTTCCGGCCCTGCAATTTCGTCGAAATCATGCCGCGGCTTGAAGAACATAAACGCCGCCAGTGATGGTAATCCGCCGCATTGTCTATATCGCCGAGGGTTTGCGTAAAACCGGTGCGCGCCCGTTTCCCCAGGGCGGCCAGTGTGTCATCCAGGGCGTGCGGGCTTGACCAGCGAATGCCGGAAAACAGGTTTTTTCCATGCGGCCCGCCAAGCGCGCGCAGACGTTTGAGCCCGGCCAGCCAATAGCCCCCGTCACGGGCCGGACCGAACACCGCGTCCTTGCGCCCCAGTTCCGCAAACGCGCGGGCGATATGCGCGGCGCGCATACCTGGAATATCGCTGCCTACCAGAACCGCAGGCCCGGGCGGCAGCGACCGGAAACAGTGCGCCATGCGCCGGCCCAGATCGCCCCGGCCCTGCCTGAGCAGGGTCATGCAGGCCGGCGGTTTTATCCGCCCTCTGAAATCTGGCGTGACCGCCACCCAGGTTTTCCAGCGCCTGTCCTTGCCAACGCCGCTGAAAAGCTGCGCCTGCATGGCGCGATGAAAGCGAAGCGCTGCAACCTCGCCAATATCCGCCGCCAGCCGCCGTTTCACGGTTCCCAGCTGCGGCGCCCGGGTAAAGATAATCAGATGCCGCATCAGCCATACAGCCGGGCGATAACGCGCGGCGGCACACGCATGAAATACAGCGAAAGACAGAACAGATTGTGCAGCGGGCGGCGTAAATATCCGCCGGCCGCATACCGCGCGGCGGAAGTCAGCGCGGTGCTGCGAAAATAGATCAGCCGCCGCCGCCCGATGCGGCGGATAAGATCAACGTCTTCCATCAGCGGAATATTGGCGTAACCGCCCAGCTGGTCATACAGACCGCGATGTATGAGCAGCCCCTGATCCCCATACGGCAGGGCAAATAATTTACAGCGCAGTGAAACCAGCCTTTCCAGATGCCGCGCCTGGGGGCGAAAATCATCCAGCGCAAATCGAAACACCCCGGCATAAGCGCTGCTGTAATTCTGTTCCATAAAATGTCCGGCTTCCGCTTCCCACCCTGGGGAAAGCACCGTATCGGCGTGCAAAAACAGCAGCCAGTTACCCCTTGCAGCCAAGGCGCCGCGCGCCAGTTGCGCGCCGCGCCCGGCGGGACCGGTTACCACCTTGCAACCCGTATCCTCGGCAATGTCACGGCTTGCGTCGGCTGATCCGCCATCGCTGATGATAACGTCCTTGACCAGACCGCTAACCACCCCCGGTATCAGGGCGCTCAGGGTCTGGGGCAGGGTGGACTCGGCGTTCAGAGTAGGGATGATGACGCTCAGCATAGGGTCAATCTACGCTGTCAGGAATGCTAAAAAAAGGCTTTACATGTTTTATGGTTTGTTCTATTTTTGTTCATATTATGTTCAAGGAGGCGAAAATGGATCAGGCTATGGCGCAGGTTCGTGATGGCGCAACGATTGTGCATCCTGAGGCAAGGCGGGGGCGCGGCGCCGTTTCCAACGCCAGCGGACGGTTTGAACCCTTGCAGCACGTAACCCTGGATGACGGATGGGGCCTGCTGGATACGCCGCCCCCGGCGCGCAAAACCAGTGTGATGCTGGACACGACGCGAACCATTATTGCGCGCAATACGTCGCCCGATATCCCCTTCGACCGCTCGATCAATGCCTATCGGGGGTGTGAACATGGCTGTATTTATTGCTTTGCCCGGCCAACGCACGCTTTTCTGGGGTTTTCACCGGGGCTTGATTTCGAATCCAGGCTGCTGGCAAAACCGGACGCCCCGGCGCTGCTGGAAAAAGAATTGCGCAACCCCAATTACCGGCCGCAACCTATCGCCATGGGCACCAACACGGACGTCTATCAGCCGGTTGAAAAACAGTATCGCATCACACGCGGCATTCTTGAGGTGCTTGAGCGCTATAATCATCCGGTATCGATTGTCACCAAATCGGCGCTGATTACCCGCGATATTGATATTCTTTCCCGTATGGCGTCGCGCGGACTGGCCAAGGTGTTTGTCTCCGTGACAACGCTGGATCGCGGGCTGTCACGGCGCATGGAACCGCGCGCGGCAACCCCGTGCCGGCGGCTGCAAACCATTCACAATTTAAGCGAGGCGGGCATTCCCACCGGGGTCATGGTGGCGCCGGTTATTCCGGCCATCAACGATATGGAAGTCGAGGCCATACTGGAGGCGGCACACAAGGCCGGGGCGCTAAGTGCGGGCTTTGTCATGCTGCGATTGCCGCTGGAAATCAAAACCCTGTTTCGCGAATGGCTGGTGCAGGAATTTCCGGACCGCGCCGATAAGGTCATGGCGCTGGTGCAGGATATGCGTGGCGGCAAGGATTACGAGGCGGCGTTTCATACCCGCATGCGCGGGCGGGGGCCGTATGCGGACATGATCGCGGCGCGCTTTCAGATCGCCGTACGCCGGATCGGCTTTGGCGCAACGATCCCTAAACTCGATATAACCCAGTTCCGCCCCCCGCCGCGCCCCGGTGATCAGATGGATTTGTTTGCGTCATAAAATCGCAGGGTTTCCGCAAAGGCGAGGAACAGGTGATACAGGGATGTGGCGGGGACAAATGTTGAAACAGGCTTGCCCGCCGCGTCAAGCTGGTCATGCCAGATACCGGTATCGGGAATGATATATCTGTCAAAAATAGTATCCACTGCCGGTGCGATGCCTTGGCGCGCGGCTTCGCGGGCCTCGGGCGCTGGTTTATGTTCGGCGGCGGCGGTCATGGCCTTCAGCGCCTCGGTTTGCGGCCACAGGCGGTGGCTGGCGCGTAATATGGCGCCGCTGCGGTCAATTTCGTCATAGGCAAGGTTGTTTTGCGGGTTAACGCCATGTTTGCGTGCGAATTCATACACCTGATGCGCCAGTTCATGGGCGCGCGGATCACCGGCAAGTCTGGCGTAAGTGTGCAAAAGCCAGGACCATTCGAAATGGTGGCCCGGCTCGGCGATCTGACCCAGAGGGCCGTCCATCGGCCGCCAGTCCATCGTGAAATATTCGCCAAGGCTGTGTGTTTGTCCGTCAAAAAACCGTGTATGGAACAGTTTAAACAGATTTTCGCCGCGCTTCAGATAGGCGGCGTCTCCTGTAGCCTGATGCAGCGCCAGCATGGCTTCCAGCATATGCATATGCGGATTTTGCAGCCGGGGCGGGCCGCGCAGCACTTCGCCGGTTTCAGAAATGCCTTCGAAATAACCGCCGTGCGCCGTGCATGCCAGACGCTTGTCCAGAAAATCCAGGGTTTGATTGACTATTTCCAGCGCGCGCGCGTCACGGGACGCGCGGTAATGCCATGCGCCTGCAAACAGTACAAAGGCCTGATCGTAACTGTCTGCCGAAATATCCAGAAGCGCCCCGCCGGGATGTACGGATTTAGCCCATCCGCGCTGCGGCCCCTGCCAGTAATTGAGGGTTAAATAGTCAAAGCCCTGCGACGCCGCCTCGCGCCATCGGGATTGGCGCGCCGGGTCGGGGTCGATCAGGGCCGCGTGGGAAAAAACATAGATTTGCCGGGCCTGCACACGGATGCGCCTGAAATCCACGGGGTCAGCAAAACCTGTAAGCGAAAGCCGTTCTATAAAGCCCCCATGATGGCCATCCACCCCTTGCGCAGCCCAGCGGGGCAGCGCAAGGTTAAACATCCAGTTCTCAATTTTCTGTCTGGTTGTCACAGGCAAAAATTTCCCTGCCGGTTTGATTTTGGTCAAAGCGCCTCGAAGTCAAATTCAGCAGTCTAATCCGCAGAACCTGTCCAACATGCGCTGCGCGTATTTATCGTGGTCTGACTGTAATCGTGACACAAAGCACTATCTGTGACGTCCGGGCTATCAATTTAAGGTTTTATTAACACGTAGGGGCGAAGAATGCAGAGCTAGGTAATCCGGGCAACTGATCAGCATTTCGAAAGCCCCGAGCCGGGCGATGTCTGCCGTCATGGCGTCCTGGAAAATCTGGAACCGGTATAAAGGATAATCTAGGGCCAATATGATGTCAGGGGTTGCGCGCACCTATATAGTAGCCAAGGTATTAGACAGGATTGTAGATGAACTCTATGCCTCAACCTGGATAGGCTTTTTACAGAATTTTGCGGCCATCGCGTTTATTTTGTTATTGAGCCGGGGCAAAATTCCGGTCAGTTACATCCTGCCCTGGGGGGCTGTGTTTTTTGCCGTGTTTGCAGTTCGTCTCGGCATTGTGCACTGGCGGCGAATGTGCCGGCCGCAATATCCGGTTACGTTCTGGCGCATTGTATTTCAGGCGGGGCTTTTCCTGACAGCCATTATCTGGTCCGCCATACCCTGGATTTTATTCCGTCATGGCGATACGCAGACGGCGTTTTTGCTAACGGGAATACTGGTTGCCGTGCCGCTCACTGTCGCGTTCGGTCTGTTGATTGATTTAACGGCCTGTATGATCTTTCCTGTGCTGATCTATTCAAGCCTGGCGCTATGGTGGCGTGATACCGGCGCCCAGGGGCAACAAGTCGCATTGGCGTTTTTGCTGTTGATACCCCTGGTATTCAGTCTTGCACGAAGGGCAAATCAGGTTGCCGCCGCCAATATCAGGCAGGAAATTGCTTTGGCGGAAGCGCGCGACGCCGCCGATGCGGCGAATCATGCCAAATCAGAGTTTCTTGCGTCGATGAGCCATGAATTACGCACGCCGTTAAACGCCGTGATCGGGTTTTCCCAGGTGATTGCCGAGGGGCATTTCGGGCCCGTGTACCCGGCGCGGTATAAGGATTATGCGGATGATATTCTGGCGGCCGGTCATCATTTGCTGTCGCTTATCAACGATATTCTGGATCTGTCCAAACTTGAGGCAGGCCGTCTTCAACTGGATGAAACCATTGTGAATACGGCGGATATGGTTGATGGCGTGGTGCATATGATGCAGGCCACGGCGCGCAAGACGGCCATCGAAATCGAAGCCGAGCTTCCGGATGATTTACCCGATATGCTGCTCGATGAACGCGCTGTGCGGCAGATCATTCTCAATCTGCTGTCAAATGCGATCAAGTTTTCCCCGGAGAAAAGTAAAATCCTGGTGCGCGCCGTATATACCGGAGTGGGCGGATTACGCGTCGAGATTCAGGACAGCGGTCCAGGCATGCCGGAACTGGATGTGAAAAAGGCTTTTGAGCCTTTCTCCAGTATTTCTTCGGTCGGCAAAAATCGCGGCATTCAGGGTACGGGGCTGGGACTTGCCATCAGCAAATCCCTGGCCGAGTTGCACGGCGGCAGTCTGACGCTTGAAACAGCGCCGGGCATGGGGGTGAAGGCCGTGCTTAGCCTGCCCCCATCCCGGCTGGTTCCGGATCAGGCGCGGCTTACGGCCTAGAAGGCAGCCGGACCTGCGCGGTTCCGAAAATCGATAATTCGCCGTCCTGGTTTTCGGCGTGCTGCGCGATATCGATGATGTTCTCATCGCCGTCCTGGCGTTTGCCGGTGACCGCGCCCTTGATATACAGCACATCGCCGACCGGATTATGGCGGCGGATTTGCGCTTTTGCCTGACGTAAAAAGCCATCGTCGCCCATCCAGTTAGTCAGATGATGGGTCAGCCAGGAAAACCGTTCCGGCCCGTAATCATAGGCTTCCGGCGCGCCGACGGTGGCGGCGAATTCGCTTTCCCAATGCACCCGTTCCGGGCAATCGGGGATGCCGAAACGGTTCTTGATGCCAAGGCCGGGATGCTTGTGAATCTGTTGCCAGTTCAGTTTGTTGGCGCGGATATAGAGCCCGCCCCAGCCTTGCGCATAGGCAATGAAGCCCGTTACGGTCATGGGTCCCTTGACGATGGTTGGCAGCGCGTCGCCCACATTGACGTCTTCGTAATAGCGCGGAATTTTGCCGCGGACTTCCTCCTGGGCATAGTGGCGGTAAAATTCCACGAGTTCGGCGTCACTGTACACTTTGGGAGCGGCGGCCTTGACCGCATCATATTTGGTGCCGCGTTCGCGCGCGATGTCGCGGTCAGTGCGAAAACACCAGCTGTCCGCCTCGCACAGCAGATCGCCGTCCTGATTGTAGAAATTCACATGATAGATCTGCTGAATAGCAAGGCCGGCAAAATGGGTTTCGTGCGGAATCAGCTCTTTCAGCCAGGATTCGGTGCGCAATTCATCATTGCGGCGGATATTCCTGTGCCAGTTGAAATCGGCCCCCGCCCACATGGCATGGACGCCAGGCAGGCCGCCCACATAGCCGGAAATGATCCGGTCGCAGGCAAACAGAAACGATGGCGGCGCAATGATGCCCTTGTGAGCGGTGTTTGCGGCATAGACCGGATCGCACCAGAGCGGATTATCATCCCCGATGCCGTGGGCGTAGTGGCGGATATTGTCCCGCGTGGCCTCATGGCACCACGGCTCCACCGTATCCTCGATGCGTTCGCCAATACGGCTGCGCAGATCGTCCAGCCCGCGTTCGGTAATGCCGGTAAATTGCCGTTCCAGTCCGTCCAGTTCATCCGTGCTCATTGTCTTCCTCCAGTGTGCGCCATGCAGCCATAACAGAAACATTTGCAAATTCAACCGATCCGCAGCAAGCTGTTGAGCAGTATAATAACAACAGTCTAGCAGGGAGGCGGGTTATGTCGATCAATACTGTCACTGGCGCCGTAAACGCTGAAGATCTGGGCTTTACGCTCATACATGAGCATCTGTCGGCGGGCATGCCGGGATGGGAACTGGACCCGGATGACTTCAACCGCAAGGACGAAGTGGCCGGGGCGGTCGTTAAACTCAAGGAAATCAGGGAACTGGGCGTCAAGAGCTTTGTCGATCCCTGTCCGATGGAGCTGGGCCGCGATCCGGAATTTGCGGCTGAATGCGCCTCCAGAAGCGGCGTGCAGATCATTATCGCCACCGGGCTGTATAATGAGGCGCTGGGCATACCGCATCATTTCCGTCTGATGGACGCCGACAGGATCGCTGAAATTTACACCCGGGAACTGACCGAAGGCATCGGCAAGACTGGCATCAAGGCGGGCATTATCAAAGTGGCGACCGGCGGCATTCCCGGCATGACGGTCAGCAGCGATTCTATCAGCAAGGCGGAACTGCTGACCCTGCGCGCCGCCGCAAGGGCGCAGAAGGCCACCGGCGCGCCGATCCTGTGCCATAACAGCGAGGTCGAACCCTATGGCCGCCAGGTTCTGGACGTTATGGCCGAGGAGGGCGTTGACTTTAACAAGGTGCTGATTGGCCATGCCTGCGGCGTGGGGGATCTGAGATATTATTTCGATATTCTGGATCGCGGCGCCTGGCTGGGCTTTGACCGCTTCGGTCTCGAATCCATCGCGTCTGACAAACTGCGGCTTGCCGGTTTGATGGGCCTGCTCGCGGTGGGGTATGACCGCATCATGCTGTCGCACGACGCCGTGCATTGCCTGCGCGGGGGCGCCGGCGGCGGATTTAGCGCCATGCTGAAAGGCAATCCGAAATGGAACTATGCCCATATTTCGCGCAATATCCTTCCCCAGATGCGCGCCGCCGGTGTGCCCGAAGAAAAAATCCGCACGCTTACCACGAACAATCCCAGCGCTTATTTCAAGAATTAGGAAGCACACATGGCCGGAAGACTTGAGGGAAAAGTCGCGCTTATCACGGGCGGCGCCAGTGGCATTGGCGCAGCCCACGCCCGCATCTTCGCCGCCGAGGGCGCGAAGGTGCTGATCGGTGATATCCAGGACCAGATGGGCCAGGGCGTCGCCGACGGCATTGGCATTACCAACAGCGGCGGACAAGCGGCTTATACCCATCTTGACGTGACCAGCGAAAAAAGCTGGGGCGAGGCGGTCAGTAAAGCCGTTAACATGTACGGCAAACTGACGACCCTGATCAACAATGCCGGTATCGGCACGATGGGCGGCGTCACGACGGAAACCCAGGACAGCTGGGACAGGACCATGGCCGTCAATCAGACGGGGGTCTGGTACGGCATGAAAAACGCCATCCCGGAAATTCTGAAAGCCGGCGGCGGCGTCATTGTCAATATTTCGTCTTTATACGGAATTATTGGAAGCCCTGACATGTTCGCCTATCATGCCTCCAAGGGCGCCGTGCGGCTGATGTCCAAGGCGGCTGCGCTGGAATACGCAACCAGGGGAATACGCGTCAATTCGATCCATCCGGGCATCATCAACACCCCTATTCTGGGCACGGCCCTGACGCCTGAAATCGTGCAGGGAATTATCGGTAAAACACCTATCGGACGGCTGGGACGGCCGGAAGACATCGCCTATGGCTCGCTCTATCTGTGTTCGGACGACGCGTCGTTTGTGACCGGCGCGGAACTGGTCATCGACGGCGGCTGGCTCGCACAATAATCACAGGCTGGAACATTTAACAATAACAACGCGCAACAGGGAGATCAGACATGGCTGTCAATTCAGCAACAGGCGCTATCAAGGCGGAAGATCTGGGTTTTACGCTGGTTCATGAACATCTGTCCATCGGCTGGCCCGGATGGGAACTGGACCCGAGCGACATCGATCGCAAGACAGAAATTTCCGCCGCCACGGACAAGCTGAAAGAGATCAGGGAGCTTGGCGTCAAAAGCATCGTCGATCCATGCCCGATGGAACTGGGGCGCGATCCGGAATTCGCTGCTGAAGTGTCGCAGAAATCCGGCGTCAATATCATCGTTGCGACGGGACTTTACAATGACGCGCTGGGTATTCCACAGCATTTCCGCCTGATGGATATTGACGGCATCGCCGAAATTTACGCCCATGAAATCCAGGAAGGCATCGGTAATACCGGCATCAAGGCGGGCCTTATCAAGGTGGCGTCCGGCGGCATTCATGGTCTTACCCCGGCGGGGCAGGGCATTACCAAGTCCGAGGAGAAATGTATGCGCGCCGCCGCCCGCGCCCATCTTAAAACCGGCGTGCCAATCCTGTGCCACAATGACGAGTTTGGTCCCCATGGGTCGCAGACGCTCGATATTTTTGCCGAAGAGAAAGTCGACTTCAACAAGGTGATGATCGGCCACTCGTGCGGCGTTGGCGATATGCGCTATTATTTCGAAATTCTACAGCGCGGCGCCTGGCTCGGGTTTGACCGTTTCGGCATCGAGGCGATCTGTTCCGACAAGATGCGCATGGCGTCGCTGATCGGACTGCTTGGTGTTGGCTTTGACCGTATCATGATGTCCCATGATGCGGTGCAATGCTGGCGCGGCCGCAATTCCGGGGCGCTGGCCAACATGATTGAAACATCGCCGAACTGGAATTTCGCGCATATCTCGCGCAATATCCTGCCTGCCATGCGCAAGGCGGGGGTTCCCGACAGTCAGATCAATACGCTCACCACCAGCAATCCTCTGAACTATTTCAAATAGCAGGAGGCGTTAGTGGCTGGAAGACTGGAAGGAAAAGTTGTCCTGATCAGCGGCGGGGCCAGCGGCATAGGCGAGGCGCATGCGCACGTCTTTGCCGCCGAAGGCGCCAAGGTGCTGATCGGCGACATACAGGAAAAGATGGGCCAGGATGTGGCCGATGCCATTGGCGTCACCAACAGCGGCGGCCAGGCGGCCTTTACCCGCCTTGACGTTACCAGCGAAGCCAGCTGGAATGACGCGGTCAGAAAGGCCGTGAACCTGTACGGCAAACTGACGACGCTGATCAACAATGCAGGCATTGGCGTCATGGGCGGGGTTACAACAGAAACCCAGGACAGCTGGGACCGGACCATCGCCGTCAATCAGAAGGGCGTGTGGTACGGCATGAAAACCGCCATCCCGGAAATGCTGAAGGCCGGCGGCGGGGCCATTGTCAACATATCCTCTGTGTACGGCATTATTGGCAGCCCGGACATGCTGTCCTATCACGCCTCAAAGGGGGCTGTGCGGCTGATGTCCAAGGCGGCGGCGCTGGAATACGCGACCAGGGGCATCCGCATCAATTCGGTGCATCCGGGGATTATCGCCACGCCGCTTGCGAAAATGCTTCCCAAAGAAGCCATGGATGAAATCTTCCTCAAGACACCCATGGGCCGTTTTGGGCAACCGGAAGAAATCGCCAGGGGTTCCCTGTATCTGTGCTCGGACGAGGCGTCGTTTGTGACCGGGGCGGAACTGGTGATCGATGGCGGCTGGACGGCGCAGTAAACCGGCCGGCAAATTTGTTCTGAAAATAAGGAAACCGTCAGATGGGCCTGTATGAAAAATATCTGTTGCCCAGGGTCATAAACGCCGCGTGCGGCATGGAGCCCATCACGCGCCAACGGGCAAAGGTCGTGCCGCAGGCCCGGGGGCGCGTGCTGGAAATTGGCGTGGGGGCCGGTCATAACATTCCCCATTATGACGCGGGCAAGGTTGAAATGCTCTATGCGCTGGAGCCATCGGAGGAGATGCGCGCCCTGGCGGCGGATCGCGCCGGCAAAGCGCCATTCAAGGTGGAATTTATCGATCTGCCCGGCGAGGCTATTCCGCTTGACGATAACAGCGTGGATACGGTTGTGACGACCTATACCCTGTGCACTATCCCCGATACGCTGACGGCGTTGCGGGGGATGCTCCGGGTGTTGCGGCCCGATGGGCAGCTTTTGTTTTGCGAGCATGGCATAGCGCCGGATGCGCCGGTCGCCGTCTGGCAGAACCGTCTCAACCGGTTCTGGAAACCCATTGGCGGCGGATGCAACATCAACCGGGCTATTCCGGCGCTGATTGAGGCGGCCGGGTTCAGAATCAATGATTTGCAGACCATGTATCTGCCGGGCACGCCGCGCGTCATGGGCTATAATTATTGGGGATCTGCGCGGCGTTAACCCTTTATTCTTCGCGCCTATAATCCGGATATTATTTGTGTGGACCGGTATTTTTAGCGTGCCATCCGGCACGTGCTTTCAATCGGGCGTATGCTGCTTTAGTGTGGCAATCATATTTGCCCCAGGTCATGGCGGCGATCGGCATGCGTAAAGAACACCGGCCATTTTTATTCAAGCGCGTGATTGCGTATTTGACACAAGCCTGGACACGGCATTTTCTGGTCCCATCCTTCGACAGCATCGGCCCCGGCCATAAAATACTCAGCCCGTGGAGTGTCAGCGTATTTGGTGAACCGATCACGGCCGGCCGGAACCTGCACCTGCTGTCGGCGTATTTCGCGCCGGTGCAGCTGTGTGTCTGGCGCGGTGAAAACAGCAACGGAGAAATCCGCATCGGCGATCACTGCCTGATCTGCCCCGGTGTCCGGATATCATCGGCCAGCAGTATTACGATTGGCGATAATTGCATGCTCGCCCATGGCGTTTATCTGACAGATGCGGATTGGCATGATATTTATGACAGGACAAAATCCATAGGCGCCAGCGCCCCAATCAGGATTGGCGATAATGTGTGGTTCGGCGACAATTCATTTGTTGCGAAGGGGGTTACCATCGGTGATAACGCCATCATCGGGGCGCGCGCCGTGGTGGTGAATGATGTGCCGGCCAATTGCGTGGCGGCGGGCAATCCGGCAATAGTGGTAAAGCAGCTTGATCCTGATCGCGAAATCAAGGTTCGCGCCAGCCTGTTTCATCTGTCTCCGGACGACTTCACGCGGTGGGAGGCGTCCATGGACAAACTGGTCACGCGCAACAATAGTTGGGCGGGATGGCTGCGTTACGTCCTGTTCCCTAAAATTGGCGATTAATTGAAAGTTTTCCGGTGCAACAGATCTCAAAACAATTGGCTATTGTCATCGGCGCGGGCATCTCAGGGCTTGCGGCGGCATTGGCGCTGGGTTCGCTGGGCTGGCGCGTGCAGGTGATTGAACGCGACAGTGCGCCGCCTTCGGGCGGCCCGGAAGCGGCCTTTGCGGACTGGGCGCGGCGCGGCGTCGCCCAGATGCGCCACAGTCATGTTTTTCTGTCGCGCCTGACCAATCTGATGCGGGATTACTATCCTGACCTGCTGGCGGAAATGCACGGCGCGGGGTGCCGTATTCTTGAATTCCGGGATGGCCTGCCGCCGGGCCTGCTGGAAAACTATGTTCCCGTGCCCCAGGATGCTGATCTCAGTTTTGTATCCAGCCGCAGGGTAACCCTGGAGCTGGTTCTGCGCCGTCATGTGGCGGGAATGCCGGATGTTGAAATCATTCAGGGGTCCAGGGTGACCGGGCTGCTGTATGACGCCCAGACCAGCGCGCTTCGGGTTACCGGCGTGGAGATGGAGAACAGCGACGGCGCGCGCCGGATGGATGCGGATTTGACGATAGACGCATCCGGGCGCGGATCGCGCTGCCCGGCCTGGCTGCAAAAAGCCGGTGTCACGGTCGCGGAAGAATCGGCGCCCGCCGGTATTTTTTATTTTACCCGATGCGTCCGGCCATGCAGGAGCCGCCACGGAACAATCATCCAACGGTTGGCGATCTCGATTATCTGAAATTCGGCATTTTTCGCGCCGATAACGGCTGGTTTTCACTGACCATCGCCGTGCCGGATATCGAGGTGGAATTATGCGAGGCGATCCGCGCGCCGGAAGTTTTCGACCGGATCTGCGCGCAACTGCCGGGTGTGGCGCCCTGGACAGATACAGACCGGGCGGAACCCAAGTCGCCCGTCTTTGCCATGGGCGGATTGCGCAGCCACTGGCGCCATTTCGTGGATCGGGGCAAACCGCTTGCGCTGGACTTTTTTGTGATCGGCGACGGGGCAGTGTGCAGTAATCCGCTGTACGGCCGGGGGTGTTCCGCCGGTTTCCTGCAAGCCCATCTTCTGGCGGAGATTTGCGCTAAAAGCGGCAATTCATTCGAGCGCGCTTTGTTGTTCGATACCATGATGCGCCGTGAAATCCGTCCTTTTTATGATCTGATGGTCAAACAGGACATCCAGTCGATCAAGCGCGCCAGTGCGCAGCGCAACGGCGATTATCAACCGGGTTTTCGCGCCCGTCTGGCCCGGCGGTTCCTGGAGGACGGCATACGCCCGGCCTCGCGGGGCGATATCAAGGTGATGCGGGCGTTGATGCGCGGCTTTCATATGCTGGAAAATCCCGGCCTGGCATTGCAGGACCCGGATATACTGCTGCGCATAGGCCGTTATTTGCTGCGCGGGCGCGGACGTAACGCCGCGTTGCTTGGGCCGCCGATTGGTCCGGAACGCGCAGCGATGCTGAACTATCTGGGAATAATTGAAATCGCATCATGAATTAACCGGGAGATCCTTTCATGCAAGGCTTTATGGAACCAAAATTTGTCAGCACGAACGGCATCCGCATGGCGGTCTATGAACAGGGCGCTGGCATGCCTATTGTGTTCTGCCACGGCTGGCCGGAACTGGCCTATTCCTGGCGCCATCAAATTCCGGCGCTGGCAGGGGCCGGGTTCCGGGCCATTGCGCCGGATCAGCGCGGCTTTGGGCGGACGGAACAACCGGCGAATATAAATGATTACGACATTCATCATCTGACGGGCGATCTGATCGGGATGTGCGACGCGCTTGGCATTGAGAAAGCAGTGTTCTGCGGCCATGACTGGGGCGGGATTATCACCTGGCAGCTGCCCCTGCTGCATCCCGGCCGCGTCGCAGGGGTGATCGGCCTCAACACGCCGTTTTTGAAACGCGCGCCGATTGATCCGATCGCCTTGTTCCGCAAGGTTTATGGCGAGGATATGTATATTGTCTGGTTTCAGCAGCCTGGTGTTGCTGAAGCGGTGTTTGACAGGGACCCCGCCAAGGTGATCCGTCTGCTGATGCGCAGGAACGTGCCAAGCCTGGCGGAATATGACGCCATGCCGGCCGAAAAGCGGCGCTTCGAAATGAAGAACATGCTGGAAAATAATGAACAGGTCCTGCCGGGAGACCCCTTGCTGTCAGAGGCCGAGGTTGCGGTGTTTGCGGAAAATTTCACACGCACCGGATTTCGCGGCGGCATCAACTGGTACAGGAATTTCACCCGCAACTGGGGGCTGATGGAAGGCGTCAAGGAACGCATCGACGCGCCATGCCTCATGATCATGGCGGAAAACGACGCCGTGCTGCGGCCAAGCGCCGCCGATGGCATGGAAAGCGTTTGCCCCGACCTTGAAAAATATCTGGTGCGAAACTGCGGTCACTGGACGCAGCAGGAACATCCGGACGAGGTAAACGGCGTCATCATTGACTGGATGAAACGGCATTTCAAATGACGAAAGGAATCTGGCGGTGAGCGACGCGCAAAGCCTGCTGTTTGCCAATGAGTTTTTTTACCGCGCCTTTGCCGGGCGCGATCTCAAGGGCCTGGAAGAAATCTGGGCGAATGCCCCCGCGATCAGCTGCACCCATCCCGGCTGGAATCCGGTTATCGGCCGGATTGCGGTGCTGGAAAGTTTTCGCGCCATCCTGCAGGGATCAAACCCGCCCGATCTGCGCTGTCTCGCGCCAAGGGCGGTGGTGCTGGGAGACTGCGCCTATGTGCTGTGTCATGAGGCCATTGGCGCAGGGCTTCTGGTTGCAACCAATGTTTTTATCCGCGAAGGGCGGTTATGGCGTCTGCATCACCACCATGCGGGTCCGGCCGGAAGCCCGCCGGATACAGCCGAATCTTCCCCTGGCATACTGAATTAAGCCGGGCGGTTGAACCCCGGACTTGATTTTGAATCGAATATGAACAATTTTGTCCGTTTTTAGGATTGGCAATGAATATTGAGACCATCACCCCCGGTTTGCGCAGGCACGGGCACAGGAGTGACGTGCCGCACCGCGACAGGCCGCTGCGGATATTGTTGCCAAGCTATCGCAGTGATCCCTATACCGGGGGGCAGGGCGTTTATATGCGGCATTTCAGCCGCGCTCTGGTTGACATGGGTCATCATGTGGACGTGATTTCAGGCCCGCCCTATCCCCATCTTGATGCGCGGGTTGGCCTGATCAAACTGCCTTCGCTCGATCTGTACGCCGCACCCGATCCCCTGTACGGCCTGCCGCGGGAGCGCTGGAAGAACCCTGTGGACTGGATTGAATATTTTGTGCACCTGTCGGGTGGATTTCCCGAGATTTACACGTTTGGCCGCCGTCTGGCCGCCTACATGAAGCACCGGGCGCACGAATATGATCTGGTGCACGATAACCAGACCATCTGTCCGGGCCTGCTGGATTTACAGCGGATGGGGCTGCCGGTCGTCTGCATCATTCATCATCCGATCACCATGGATCGCAAACTGGCGATCGCGGCGCAAAGCGGCAGGTTCAACAAATTCATGTCCTGGCGGTGGCACCGGTTTGTGGACATGCAAATTCGGGTGGCCCGGCAATTGCCCAATATCATTGCCGTATCAAAATCAACCCATCGCGATCTGATGGCCCAGTTCGGCGTGAAGCCCGAACAGATGGAAATTATATTTGAAGGCATCGACTGCGAAACTTTCCGCCCCATGCCGGAAATTCCGCGCAGGCCCAACCGGCTGATGGCCACCGCAAGCGCCGACGTGGCCCTGAAAGGGCTGGTCTTTCTGGTGCAGGCCTATGCAATGCTGCTGAAGGATTTTCCCGATCTTGAACTGGTCATCGTTGGCAAACTGCGCGCGGGGCCAACGGAACGATTGCTGGACAGTCTTGGCGTCAAATCCAAAGTCCGTTTTGTAACCGGCGTGACGGATGAGGAAATACGCCGGCTGTATGCGCAAACAACCGTTGCCGTCAGTCCGTCCTTGTACGAAGGATTTGGCTTTCCTGCGGGCGAGGCCATGGCCTGCGGCGTTCCGCTGGTCGCGACAACGGGCGGCGCCCTGCCGGAAGTGGTCGGCGACGCCGGTGTGATCGTGCCCGCCGGTGACGCGGGCGCCCTGGCGGGGGCCATTGCAGATTTGCTGCGCGATCCCGCCAGACGTGAAATGCTGGGACAGCTTGGCCGCGAACGCGTTGTGCGTGAATTCAGCTGGCCATTATGCGCGCGTAATCTGACCCAATATTACTACCGGCTGCTGGACAAGCATGCGCACCATCGAAATTGACCGGCTGGACATTTCTGATGGGGATGTTGTGCTGGATCTTGGCTGCGGCGCAGGGCGGCATCTGCATGCGCTGTACTTTGCCCGGCGCCTGCATGTGGTAGGCGTTGATCTGGGTTTTGAGGATCTGCGAAAGGCGCGCCAGGGAATTGAAATGTTTGCCGGTTTTGAGCCCGGCCCGCAGCGGTTTTGCAGCCTGGCGCTGGCAAATGCGCTTGCCCTTCCATTTGCGGATGGCTGCTTTCATCTGGTGCTGTGTTCAGAAGTTCTGGAACATATCCCTGACTATCAGACCGCGCTTGATGAAATCCGCCGGGTGCTGAAACCTGGCGGCACGCTTGCGCTCAGTGTGCCCCGGACCTGGCCGGAATGGATTTGCTGGAAACTAAGCCCCATGGGATACGCCAATTCGCCCGGCGGGCACATTCGCATTTTTCGCTCCGGCGTGCTGCGCCGGGATATTGAGCGCCGGGGGTTGCGCTTTACCCGGCGTCACTGGGCGCATGGTCTGCATTCACCCTATTGGTGGCTGCAATGCCTGTTGTGGGACCGCCGGGAAACATCGCGCAGCGTCAGAATGTACAAGCGATTCCTGGAATGGGATATTCTCCGGCGGCCCCTGCTGACCCGTATGCTGGAAAGTTTGGCCGGCCCCATCATGGGCAAGAGCGTTGTTATGTATTTCACCAGACCTATTTAAGAAAGCCCGCCCATGGAAAAGCTGTATCTGGCAAAAGGCCGGTTTCCGCCCAATTTTTTTGATGGCACGGGCGCGCGCATCCTGCATCTGCAACGCGCCGATGGGGCCATTCCGTGGTTTGACGGCGGCATCGTCGATCCGTGGAACCATATTGAAGCCGCCATGGGCCTTAGTATTCTCGGGCACCGGGACGCCGCCGTTAAGGCCTATGACTGGCTGATTGATAATCAGCTGGCGGATGGTTCCTGGTGGGGCGAACTGGGGGCGTCTGTGCCCATCGATCCCGAGAAGGCAACGTTTGACGGCAGCCGCCCGCCGGGGGAACCGCCAGTCAGGGACAGCAACTTCTGCGCCTATATAGCCGTCGGCGTGTGGCACCATTATCTGGTAACCGGGGACAGGAACTTTCTGGCGCGCATGTGGCCCGCCGTTTCAGCAGCCATGGGTTTCGTTTTATCGCTGCAATCGGAACATGGGGAAATCCGCTGGGCCGCGTGGGATTCACGCGAGGCGGATGACGCGCTGGTGACGGGGTGTTCCTCGATTTATAAAAGTCTTGAATGCGCCATTCATATTGCCCGTGCGTTACATCACCCCTGCGCGCCATGGGCCGCCGCCCGCACACGGCTGGGAATTGCGTTGCGTCATAAGCCGCACCGTTTTGACCGCACCTGGGAATCCAAGGAACGCTATTCGATGGACTGGTACTATCCGGTGCTGTCCGGTGCGGTGCGGGGTGAAGCGTCGCTTTCACGCCTCGCGGGCAAGTGGAACCTGTTCGTGGAAAACGGCCATGGCTGCCGCTGCGGGCGCTGCTGGCGGTTCGCTCTTGCTGATCACCCGTTGCAGGCTTTTCGATA
>JBEBFX010000299.1:0-2026 GCA_040081735.1 Alphaproteobacteria bacterium
CCGCCAATGCGATGAACGTCGGCATCATCGTGCCGGTGTCCACCGCCATGCGCCGGGCCGACGAGCGGTCCTCGGCGGCGATCTTTTCCGCGTCCAGGTCCAGCGACTTCATGTGCCCCGCGAACTCCAGCTCGGCCTTTTTCAGGGCCAGCAGATGCTCCGGCGACGCCGCCAGCAGCGCTTGCGCCGCGTCGTCCGCGCTGTCGCTTTCCTTTCCCAGCAGGGCGCCGGTGATGGCGCGCGCCGCAATGCCGCCGAACGGCCCGCCGATGGCGGTTCCAAGCGTCGGGGCCACCTGCTTCAGAATGCCCTTGGCCTTGTCCCAGAAATCCTTGCCCATATTCATGCTCCGTTTTCTGCGATGGTGATGGCGTCCGGCGTAACATCCCGGATCGTCACGGCGAATTTCTTGCCGCCCAAAACCCTGACCAGCGCGTCAAAATCATCGTCCCGCACCCGCAAACATCCATGCGTCGCCATCAGCAATCCATTGCCGCGCCCGGCGTGAATGCCAAGGCCGCTGCGCCCGTTTTCCATGGCCTGCAATGCGTCCCCCGATTTGCCGGTCAGGGGAATCCAGCCAATGCCCAGGCTCGAATGGCGGCGCTCGAACAGCTCTATCCGCGTGGTCTCGTACTCACCCGCCGGCGTGTCGCCGTAACCGTGAACCGGATCGCGTCTGGGGTTGCTGTTGGCCGCCGCCGCGCGGTTGTCGGCCTTGCCCCGGCACGCAATATCGCCCATCAGTTGCCTGTCCGGCGACGGGTAATAGCCGGGATCGATCACCCGCAATATTCCCGGCAGGTTGCGGTTCACCGGCAGATCGATCATGATGTGGATGCGCCCCAGCTGCATGGCCCTGTCCTTGCCTGTGAGTTTTTCAGATACACACGCATCATGACGGCGCGCGCCGGGATTTTTCAGGACGAAGCGTTTCGCCCCCGGCGTCCCCGCTGAACATCTCGAACTGGCCCGTATCCACCGCCGTTTTCAGGCTGTCCCTGATCTGCTCAACCCGCCTGCGCGTGATGCCCAGCTCGCGCGCCACCTGATTATGCGACGCGCCGCTCATCGCCACCGCGCGCCGGCGCATCCGGGCTTCCCCCAGCGCTGCCCGTCCGGTCGGCACGCTGATAAATTCGCCCCCATAATGTTTTGACAGGAAAACCGCCATTTCCAGCCCCAGAATGCGCGCCAGCCGGTGGCTCTGGCGCGGCGCTTTTTCCACATAAACCCGTTGCCCGCCCAGTTTCTGCGCCAGAACCACGGCCTGGCCCGGGCCCAGTTCATGGGCCACCAGCGCCAGCAATTCGGGAAGCCGGGCGTGCGTCATGCTACCATCCGTCCGGCAGGCCGTCGCCGCGGCGGCAGTCCGCACACAGCCGGTGATGCGCGCCTTCGCTGCGGAACAGCGTCTGGCAGGCCATGCAATTGCGCAGCCGCGCCGGGGCGGCGCGGTGATGCAGCAGCTTGAGATTAACCTGGTCGGCGCTGCGCCCCAGTTCCCGTGCGATGACGCGCACATTCCGGACCCCGTGGCGCGCGATCAGGCGCCCCAGATGGGCTTCCTCTTCCGGCGTCCAGCCTCCCGGATGCGCCATTCTGCCCCCCATCCGGTTCGCCATATACCCGACAGCCGTCCGGGTGCGCCCCAGCCGCCGGGCGATTTCTTCGGCGACATGCCCGGCCAGCGCCAGTTCCACCAGCATATCCTGCTCGGCCCTGGTCCACACCCTGCGCCCGCCATCCACCAGATCATTCCGGCTCATCACCTGTTTAGACATTGCCGGGGGTCTCGCTTTTACTCTGGGCGGCATCGCGCCGGGCCCGGGCCAGCCAGCGCCCCAGTTCCATCGCCGCCCGGTTCTGCTGCGCCGCTGGCAAAAACCCGAACGCCGTCTTGCAGGGGCTGTTGACGATCCGGCAGGCATAGGCGTCCAGCGCGCCGGGATCATTGATTTTTACCGCGCGCTGAATAGGAAAAGGAAAGCTCGTCACGGAAATCGCATAGGGGTTTTCTGCCCGC
>JBEBFX010000152.1:0-7982 GCA_040081735.1 Alphaproteobacteria bacterium
CGCGCGGCTGATCAAACAGGCCGTTGACACCTACGGCGGACTGGACGTTCTGGTCAATAATGCCGGCATTCTGCGTGACAGAATGACGGTCAATATGTCGATGGATGAGTGGAACTCGGTTATCAAGGTGCACCTGACCGGGACTTTTTGCCCGATGCGTCATGCCTCGGAATACTGGCGCAACAACGCCAAGGAAGGCAAGATCAATGACGGGCGGGTTATCAACACCACATCCGTGTCGGGCCTGTACGGCAATGCGGGGCAGTTAAACTACGCCGCCGCCAAGGCCGGCATTGCGGCGATGACCATTGTCGGCTCGCGTGAACTGGCGCGGCTGAATGTCACCTGCAACGCTATTTCGCCGGGCGCATTTACCCGTATGACGGAATTTCTGATGCCCAATCACGAAGTGAAAGCCGGCCAGTTTGACAGCCAGGGGCCTGCCAATGTTTCCCCCATGGTTGTATGGCTGGGCAGCAAGGACTCCAAAGATGTGACAGGCCGCGTCTTTGAAACCATGAATGGCGGCTTTGGCACATATAATGGCTGGGAACGCGCGGCGCGCGAAAAATTTGACCGCATTCTGGATCCCAACGAAATGGGGCCCATCGTAGAACGGCTGCTGGAAAAAACCCACCCATTACAAAAAATTTAGGTAACCGCTCAAGGACCATGTTTGCATAAGCATCCATGGTCCTTGATTGCGAACTGTGCTGTTATATCCCTGCGCGATGGGTATCGGCCTTACTGAAGCACTTGCCGCGCTGCGTTGTTACACCCTCGGCCTAAAAACAGGAGACGGCTATGAAAAATCGCGAAGTGCGGCTGAAACGCTATCCGGACGGCCTGGCCACCCGTGATATATTCGAAGTGGTTGAGGCTGATTTGCCCGCTCTTGCCCAGGGTCAGATGCTGATCCGCAATGTCTGGATGTCCGTGGATCCCTATATGCGCGGACGCATGAACCCTGCCCGGCAAAGCTATGTTCCGCCATTTGAACTTGGAAAGGTGCTGGACGGCGGTTCGGTCGGTCAGGTCATTGACTCAAAAGACGGCCCCTTCGCGGCCGGCGATTACGTGACAGGCATGCTGGGGGGCTGGCGGGAATATAATGTGACCGGCGGCCAGGGCCTGTCAAAGATTGATAATGCGCTTGGCGCACCCCTTGGTGCGTATCTGGGTGTGCTCGGCATGCCGGGGCTGACCGCCTGGTTCGGGTTTCAGAGAATCGGCAAGCCAAAACCGGGCGAGACGGTTTTTGTTTCCGCCGCGGCAGGCGCCGTCGGCGCGTTGGTGTGCCAAATCGCAAAACTGAAAGAATGCCGCGTCATAGGCACAGCGGGATCAGCCCGCAAATGCGATTGGCTGAAGAACAGTATTGGCGTTGACGCCACCATTGATTATCGCAAGGCCGGTGACGGGCTGCTGGCCGCGCTTAAAGAAGCGGCCCCCAAAGGCGTCGATATTTATTTTGAGAATGTCGGCGGGATACACCTGGAAGCGGCCCTGGACGCAATGAACCCGAATGGCCGGATAATCGCCTGCGGCATGATCAGCCAGTATAATAATCCCGATCCGGTAGGGGTACGCAACCTGTTCAATATCATCGGCAAGCGCATCACGATGCAGGGCTTTATCGTGTCGGATTCTTTTTCCGAAATACCTGCCTTTATTGCTGAAATGGGCGCCTGGGTGGCTGCGGGGAAAATCAAGTGGGAAGAAACCGTCTACCAAGGGATCGAAAGGGCGCCGGAGGCGTTTATCGGCCTGTTCAGCGGCGACAATCTCGGCAAGGCGCTGGTGCGCATCGGACCCGACAAGGCCTGATCCGTAGACTGATCAAGCGTGCCCTATCGCACCACCAGGGCTGCAATCAGCATTGCCAGCAATATCCAGCTGGTAATCTGCCAGAAGCGCAGCGGATTGCGTTCATAAAGCGATATGCGCGCCGCGGACGCGGCGGCCCCCCGGGTCAGCCCGTTTTCAAGCTCGAACACAAATTCGAGCACGTCGCCATGGCGTTCCTCCGGATTGATCCTGATCGCCCGCATAATGGCAAATTCCAGCCATGCGGGCAGGTCCGGCCGCAAGGAGGACAGCGGCGCCGGCTTGCGAAAGCGCGGACGCGAAAATGGTTCGATCTCGCCATAGGGATAGGCCCCGCCCGAAAACACCCGGTACAGCGTAACGCCCAATGCATAGAGATCGGAATGCTCGCTGCCGGCGCCGCCCGCAAACATTTCCGGCGCCATGTAACTGGCAGTGCCCGGAATGGCGTCCGGGGACAGATCGGTCATGTTGGGCACCCGCGCAACCCCAAGATCCAGCAGCTTCAGTTCGCCATTTTTGAGCAGAATCACATTTTCCGGTTTGATGTCACGGTGAATGATGCCGGCACGGTGCAGCGCCGCCACCCCCTTGGCAAGATTGATCCCGATCCCCGCGCCTTCAGTCAAATGCAGCATCGGCTTTCGCAGCAGGCGCATTTCCAGCGTCTCCCCGTCATAAAATGGCATGACAGAATAAAGCCGTGAGCGCCGTTCCGGCGGCGTTTCGATAATCTGCCCCACAAAGGGGCTGCGCACCTGGGCGGCAACCCAGGCTTCACGCGCAAACGCCGTGCGATAGGTCGCGTCACTGGTTATGCGCGGATGCGGAAACTTGATCACCAGGCGGCGATTGTCCCGCTCGTCGGTGGCGTGAAACAACCGGCTGTAACGCCCGTCGGACAGACGCTCCCCCAGGCGGAAGCCGTCAATCATGTCACCTGTCTGCGGCAGATCGGACACCGGTAAAAATTCCAGCGCCGCCTCCAGACTGGCATTGTCCGCATCCGGAAGGCTGAGAACGTCAATCACCAGCGCGCTGACATTATCCTGGCTGCCCGCATCAAGGGCCGCGTTGACAATACGGCCTGCCGCCTCTTGCGCCGCCGTGCGCAGCAAAAGATGCTCGCATATCTGCCTGTCAGACAGCACCCCATGCACACCGTCCGTGCACAGCAGAAAACGGTCGAACGCTTCCAGGCGCACCATCTCGTGATCCACATGCACATGTTCCTCCATGCCGACGGCGCGCAGCAGCACATGGGTCTGATCGGGGTGCGGATGAGTATGATCACGGGTCAGGCAATGCAGCTGCTGGCCGCTAAGGCGGTAAATCCGGCTGTCGCCGACATGGGCGGCATGGGCTTCGCGCCCCAGCAATATCAGTACACTGAAGGTTGTGGCCATCCCGGCCAGTCCGGGATCGGCTTTACCCTGTGCATGGGTCCAGCGGTTGATGGCGGACAGGGTGCGGGCCGCCGCCTGTTCGACGCTGATGCTTTCAGGCTGTGCGTGAAAGCCGTCAAAAAAACTGCGCACCGCCAGTTCCGCGGCTTCACGCCCGCCCTTGGCGCCGCCCACGCCATCGGCCACCGCCGCCAGGAATACTGGCCGCACCCAGCCCCCCTGGGGGGGTGACAGGACGGCGGCAAAATCTTCGTTGCGCGCGCGCCTCCCCTGCGCGCTGGCCACGCCTATCTGAATTTGCAGACTGGCGCCTGCGGGCCTTGCAGACGTCATCAAATGCGCGCGCCTGAAACCGCGCCCCAGGTCGTCCGCCAGCGGAGCTTGACCCGGAAAAGTGCGAACAGGCCGATCAGCGCAAGCACGCCAAACACCACGAAACCGGACGAAAAATCACCTGTCAGCCCCTTCGCCAACCCTAACGATTTGGCCAGGAAATAACCTCCGGTCCCGCCTGCAAA
Source organism: Alphaproteobacteria bacterium (assembly GCA_040081735.1). GTDB lineage: Bacteria > Pseudomonadota > Alphaproteobacteria > UBA11222 > UBA11222 > UBA11222. Next base: position 3,752 of record JBEBFX010000152.1, read on the forward strand.
GCCCACCAGGCCGGTCATCGCGCCAATTTCATTGCGGAAACGTTGCGGAATGAGCTGAAACACAGCGCCATTGCCCATGCCCAGCGCCAGCATGCCTAAGGAAAACAGCAACACCGAAGCCCAGGCGGCAGCCGGCAACTCAGCAATTTCCCACGCTGCACCTGCGCCTTCGGGCGCCGGACCGCCCGGCATCATGGCGATACTGAAATAGGCCAGTGCAACCAGGCTGAATAATACCGACAGACTGCGGATACCCCCGATACGATCCGCAATCATGCCGCCAATCGGGCGCACGCCCGAACCGCACATGACAATAATCGCCACCATCAGGCCCGCCGCAACGCCGGAGACGTGATATTGCGTGGTGAAATACACCGGCAGGGCGCTGGCCAGTCCGACAAAGCCGCCAAAGGTAATAAAATAGAACATCATGAACCACCAGCTGTCCTGATCCGCGAGCAATGTCCGGTAGCTCTGAAAATTTACCGGCCGCCGCGCGTCCGGCGCATCTTTGGCCATCAACACATACATCACAAAGGCAAACCCCAGCGGGATCAGCAACAATCCGAACACATTCTGCCAGCCGTAGTTTTCAGCAAGCGATGGCACTATCAGCGTGTTCAGCACCACGCCTGAATTACCGGCCCCGGCAATGCCCATGACAATGCCCTGATAATGCGGCGGATACCAGCGGCTTGCCTGCGGCAGCGCGACGGCAAAGGCCGCGCCCGCCAGACCCAGCATGACGCCCAGCAACTGCACATCGGTGACGCTGTGCAGACCGAATTGCCAGGCATAGGCCAAAGCTGAAATTACCAGTAACTGCGCCACGATGGCGGTGCGCCTGCCGCCGAAATGATCCGCCAGCATACCCACAGGCATGCGCAAAATGGCCCCCGCCAGTATAGGGATCGCCACAAGTGTCAGTTTTTCCTCGACCCCGATATTCAGATCACGGGCAATATAAATGATCAGCGGCCCCAGCGTCACCCACACCATAAAGCTGAAATCAAAATACAAAAACGCCGCCAGCAGGGTCGGCCAATGGCCGGCCTTTCGAAAATCACGAAAATCCAAGCACTTCACTCCCAGATTATTATTCCCGGTAAACCGGGATCAACGTTGTGCAAACGCAAAAAACCCTCTCCCGCACACCACCCGTGAAGGTTTGAATGAGGGGCCGGGGACAGGCTGCGCCTCACACACAGGCACATCATACGGGCATAGCAGCAACATACATGCCAATTAAATAAGCGCAGGTTTCCACGATTGCGCAGCGCCGTCCGCCACTAAAATAAGCAGGGCATGGCGTCAAATTCGCCAGATGCAATCGCTCCATGGGATGGGGCAGCCCGATTATTATGCAATGCAATGTGGCATATCTGTTGCAGCGCAATATTAAACGCGGCGCAAGGTTGCGTTTCATTGCACACTTATTGACAGGAGACACCCTTTGAAAAATGATCAGTACACACGCGCATTGCTCGCGGCCACGGTTTTTTCGTTGCTCACAGGTTCAGGCGCAATAGCGGCGTCGCCGCCGGAATATTTTTTCAGCCGTGTTGGCGATGCGCTGGGGGGTGGCAAACCGATATTTGTGGCGCGCCTGCGCTATGAAAATGTGGACCAGTCCGGGCTTTTGAACACGCAAGGCGATGCACTGACATTGCGCACCGTGCTCGGCTATGAAACCGGAACGATCAACGGCTTTACCGGGACGCTGGAATTCGAGGACGTGCGCGCGGTCACGGACAATTACGATTACAATGACGGCGTCAATCGCAGACCAACCTATCCGATGATCCTTGACCGTGAAAACACCGAGGTCAACCGCGCGCAGATCGCCTATGGCGGGCTGCCCAAGACAATGCTGACCCTCGGGCGGCAGCGGGTCATCATCGACAATGAACGTTTTGTCGGCAATGTCGGCTGGCGGCAGAACGAGCAGACCTATGACGGCTTCCGGGTTGATAATATGTCCCTGCCCAACACCAGCGCCAGCTATATGTACTTCAACCGGGTTAACCGCTTTTTAGGCGAAGACAATCCGCTGGGCAATTTCAAGGGCGATATTCATCTGTTCAATCTGTCCTACAATGTCGTGCTGGGGGGCTTCAACTGGGGCAAGGCCACCGCCTATAGCTATCTGCTGGATCTGGAAAATGCGCCCGCGATAACCACCCAGACCTATGGCGGACGGTTTGCAGGCGCGCATCCCCTCACCCACACCTGGAAAGTGCTGTACGGCGCGGAATATGCGGCGCAGAGCGACTATCAAAGCAATCCCGGCGATTTCAGCAATGATTATTACATGGGGGAACTGGGCCTGACGAAAGACCGGTTGCTGGGCGGTTCGCTGACCGGCACGCTGAATATGGAAGTGCTTTCCGCCGAAAAGGGCGTCGGCTTCAGCACGCCGCTGGCGACAGGGCATAAATTCGCGGGCTGGGCCGATGTGTTTACGGCAGCCACGCCCGGCACAGGACTTGAAGATCGCGAAGCCATGCTGGTCTATACGAAAAAGCAGATACTGGGCATTGACGTGCTGCGCCTCACCGCCGCCTATCATGATTTTGAATCAGATGGCGGCAATATCAACTATGGCGATGAAACCAATCTGATGGTCACCGCCGATGTCTGGAAACGTGTCGTGCTGCTGGCCAAATACGCCAATTATGACGCGGAGCGTTTCGCCACCGACCGTAAAAAATTCTGGCTGTCAGCAGAAGTGAGATATTAAGCCTGGCATTCAGAGCGGAATGATTTTGAATTGATCCGCCCCATATACAGTGTCACCCCGCACCTGTTGCGGGGTCCAGGGTAACAAAACTGGCTTTTCCATTTGGCTCCTGGACCCCGGAATAAATCCGGGGTGACAGGCCGGGATATTGGCTCGTGTAAACCTAAAAATCATCGCTCTGGGAAAACAGAAAAAGCCCCGTGAGACTTGATCACGCGGCTTTTTCCCTGGCGGTATGGCCGTGTTCGTATTCTTCCAGAAAATTCAGCAGCTCCTCGCGGTAGCGGTAATAATCCGGATGGGCCAGCAGGGCCTTGCGGGTGCGCGGACGCGGCAGGTCAACCTGCATGATCCTGCCAACCCTGGCATTTGGGCCATTGGTCATCATCACCACCCGGTCCGCCAGCAGGATTGCCTCGTCGACATCGTGCGTAACGCAGATCGCGGTAACCTGGGTGCGCGTCCACACCTCCATCAGCACTTCCTGCAGCTCCCAGCGCGTCAGCGAATCCAGCATGCCGAACGGTTCATCGAGCAGCAGCAATTTTGGCGACAGGGCAAACGCCCGGGCAATGCCCACGCGCTGTTTCATGCCATTCGACATGGCTGTCACAGGCTTGTCCATGGCGTCCCCCAAACCGACGCGGCCCAGATAATATTCGATGATATCACGGCGTTCCGCGCTGCTGGCATGGGGATAGACCCGTTCGACCCCAAGGGCGACATTCTTGCGGGCGGTTAACCAGGGAAACAGATTGGGCGCCTGAAACACCACGCCCCGATCAGGCCCTGCCCCGTCCACCTCGCGTCCATCGAGAATGATGCCGCCGCCGCTGATGCTGTTAAGACCTGCGGCCATCGACAGCACCGTTGACTTGCCACAACCCGAATGACCGATCAGTGAAACGAATTCGCCCTTTTGCATACGCAGATCAAAACCCTCCACCACCGTCAGAAGGCCCTTTGCCGTCGGATAGGTTTTGCTGATGTCCGCAAAATCCACGAACCGGTCGAGCCGCGCGCTGCGCGCCGCGCCCGCCAGTTTTGCAGCCTTTGGCAGCGCAGCGTTCAGACTGATTGGCGTGACATTGGGCAGCGCCAGCCGATCCTCGGCCTGGGTGGCGCGGGCGGCGCCCTTCTGCATCAGATACGCCGTAATATCCTGGCGAAGCCGCTTGAAAGCCGGATCATGGTTCAGTCCCGCGCGCAGGCGCGGACGCGCCAGGTTGACGATGAATTCCGGTCCCAATACCGCATCCGGTCCGGGGTCGAGCGGGATAATGCGGTCCGCAAGAATAATCGCCTCGTCCACATCATTGGTAATCAGAATAATGGTCTTTTTCTCCAGCCGGGATATTTCGCTCAACTCATCCTGAAGTTTGGCGCGGGTCAGCGCGTCAAGCGCGCTCAAAGGTTCATCCAGCAGCAGAATTTCCGGCTGCATGGACAACGCCCGGGCCACCGCCACCCGCTGGCGCATGCCCCCCGACA
>JBEBFX010000153.1:0-7887 GCA_040081735.1 Alphaproteobacteria bacterium
GGGTGGGTGCTGGCCGCGGCCCGTCGGGTGTAACGCCAACATATTCACCGCGCATGAGCTGTTTGACCATGGCCCGCAACGCGCCGCCGCCGCCCTTGTCCTGTTTGCCGGATTTGGCGCTTGACCCGCGCACGGCGCCAAGACCGAAATGGCCAATCGTGCGCGCAATCAATTCTCCGTCGCGGTGCTGCGATATCAGCATATTCATCACCCGTCCCTGGCGCCAGCAATAGGGCATCATCATCAGCCGTCCATGCCAGAAAGCAAGAATGAAGGGCTGGTTTTTGTCCCAGAACGCCGCCGGCGCCGCCTCATTCACCTGGCGCCATTGGCTGGTAATCCAGACCAGACGTATCAAACCGGCTGCCAGCCCGCACAGGGCTATTCTAAACCAGGTTTTCTGAAACAGGCGGGTCGACGGCTTCATGTGGCCGCAATGATATCCCTGGGCGTATCATCTGCGGGCTGCGCATGAAGCTCATTGTCCGCGAACTGACTGCGGTACAGTCCGGCATACACGCCATTGCGGGCCAACAGGGTGTGATGGGCGCCTGATTCAACGATGCGCCCGTCTACAATGACATGAATGCAGTCCGCATCCATAATGGTGGACAGCCGGTGCGCGATCACCAGCGAGGTGCGCCCCTTCATCAATTTAGCCAGAGCGCCCTGCACCTGACGTTCAGAATCCGAGTCGAGCGAAGAGGTCGCCTCGTCCAGCAATAATATTGGCGCGTTTTTGAGCATCGCCCGCGCAATGGCAAGACGCTGGCGCTGGCCACCCGACAGGCGCATACCGGCCTCGCCAACAACAGTCAGATATCCCTGGGGCAGCGCCATGATAAAATCATGGGCGTCGGCGGCACGGGCGGCGGCCTCGATTTCCGCGCTATCGGCCTCTGGCCGTCCATAGGCGATATTGGCGCGCACGGTATCGTCGAACAGAAATGGCTCCTGCGTCACCAGCGCAATCGCACTCCGTAACGAAGCCAGGGTTACATCGTGCAGATCAGCCCCATCCAGGGTGAGACGGCCAGAGGTAACGTCATAAAAGCGCGGGATCAAATTCAGTATCGTGCTTTTACCCGCACCGCTGGGACCGACAAGTGCGACAGTCTGTCCCGGAGGGATTTCCAGATCAATGCCGCGCAGGGCTTCATCCGCTTCGCCATAGGAGAAATGCACGTCCTCAAACAGAATGCGGCCCTGGCGCACCAGAAGCGGCGCTGCATTGGGCGCTTCTATGATCGTTGGCTTTATATCCATGACTGAAAAACTGCGCGCGGCGGCGGCCAGCCCCTCCTGCAGGGCCGTGCTGAGTGTCGCCAGACTTTTCAGCGGCTGATAGGCCAGCATCATCGCCCCCAGAAACGCGGCAAAATGGTTGATCTCCATATTACCGGCCAGCGCGCGGGCGCCTGAATAATAAATCGCGGCGGCAATGGCCAGGCCGGTTAACGCCTCGGTGATGGGCGCCGCGGCGGAGCGTGCGCGCACCCCGCGCATAATAAACTCCATGCGCCGTTCAATGGACGCCCGGACCCGTCTTATTTCATGATTTTCCTGGCCATAGGCTTTTACCACGCGGCTGCCCGCCAGGGTTTCGGAAAGCAGTGTTGATAGGGTTCCGGTTTCCACCATGCCGAAATTTACGGATTTGCGCATGCGCCGGGACAATTGGCGCACAAAGCCCGCAACCGCCGGCAGGATAAAAACCGCAAAACCCGTCATGACCGGGTCCTGATACAGCATGACGGCCAGCAGAAACACGAGTGTCAATAAATCCTTGCCAATGCCGGTGATGGAACGGCTTACAGCCTCGCGCATCAATACGGCGTCATTGAGAAAGTGAGAGATGATCTTGCCGCTGTGATAGCGGCGCAGCCAGCCGGTATCCGCCTTCATCAGATGTTCGAACATGCTTATCTGAACGTCGGAGATTATCCGTTGGCCGACATAATTCATGAGAACATTATCGCCAAAACCTGCGGCGGCCTTGACTACCATCACGCCAAATACCGCCAGGGGTATCAGCGTCAGCATTTTCGGGTTTTTTTCGATAAACAGATATTTGATCGCCGGGTCCAGCAATTGCGCGCTCATGGCCGTGGATGCCGCTGCTACCGCCATCAGCACAAGGGCAATCAGGATGCGCCACATATGCGGACGCAAATGTTCATGGATCAGGCGCCGCAACAGGGCCAGACTGGAATACTGGCCGAGGTCATTCCAGGGGCCATCGCCGTTGTCAGGCTGCGTGTTGCCGGTATTATCGCTCACAATCAATCACTTTTGTTGAATCAGCCACCATCATACCATTTTAAACCGGTGTTCTGATAGTAGCCCGCAAACCACCCATCGGGCTGCGGCCCAGGCTGATATCACCCCCATGGCTGCGCGCGATGTCCCGCGCAATGGCAAGCCCGAGGCCAACGCCGGCGCGATCGGGGCTACGGCTGTCGTCCAGGCGCTGGAACGGCAGAAAGGCGTCTTCATATTTTTCAGACGCCAGCCCGGGCCCGTCATCGTCAACAATTATTTCAATATGGTCCTGTGTTTGCACCGCATGGATTTCGACGTTTTTGCCATGGGCCTGGGCATTTTCCACCAGATTGACAATGCAGCGCTTGAAATTTCCGCGCCGCAGCGGCAGGAAAAGATTTTGTTCCGTATGGGTGCTGACTGATTTTCCGCGCCTTGCATATTCATGCGTAATTTCGCCGATAAGCTCGCAGATATCGGTTTGGCTTTCCGCTTCTCCGGCCTGGCCGCCGGCAAATGCAAGATATTCATCCAGCATATATTGCATTTCGCTTATATCGGCGCGCAGCGCCTCGATCTCTTCGCTGTCCGGCAGCATGGCAAGCTGCAATTTCATCCGCGTCAACGGCGTGCGCAGATCGTGGCTGACGCCTGCAAGCATAAGGGTGCGCTGGGCAATCTGGCGTCCTATGCGGTCGCGCATCTCAAGAAACGCGGCGGCGGCCTGTCTGACCTCCGAGGCGCCGGCCGGCTTGAAATCCGGCGCCTCCCGCCCCTTGCCGAATTCTTCCGCCGCCGCCGCCAGCTGGGCTATCGGGCGCACCTGATTGCGCAAAAAGACCACGGCGACACTGAGCAGAACCAGCGATGTCCCGAACATCCACAAGATGAAAATATGGGCTGTCTGCGACGTGACGCGGTTGCGGGGCGTCAAAATGCGCAATACACCCTGATTCATCTGGACCCGCAAATCAAGATAGTCGCCATAAGGGTGCGCACCGATCCAGAATTTCTGCCCGATCTGCTTGGAAATCTCGTCCGCCAGCGTGACCGCCGGGGAAAAGAATAATTCATTCGCAGAAGGCGCAGGCAGCGTTTCGCCGGGAAGATAGGCCACCTCCAGCTGAAATGTCCTTGCCGCCTGGGCATTTGCGGTCTGTTGTCCGGCGGCCGTGAGGGGTGTGGCGTAGGTCTCGGTCAGCAGGGCAACCTCGCCGGCCACAGCGCGGGAAAGACGCCGCGTAACCGTATCCCAATGGCGCTCGAAGAAAATATAGGTGACGATCGCTTGCAACAGCACCACCGGAACCACCACGATCAGCAGCGAACGGCCAAACAGCCCTTTGGGCAGCAGGTTCTTCAACGGCCATCGGTCAGTCAATCCGGCCACAGCACATATCCCTGTCCGCGCACGGTCTGCAAATAACGGGGCGCGCGCGGGTCCTGTTCAAATTTGCGCCGCAAACGCGTAATCTGCACGTCTACTGTACGTTCAAGCGCCGCCCCGGTTTGCTCGGACAGTTCCGTGCGGCTGACGGGGGTGCCGGGCCGGGCAGCCAGAACCCGCAACAGGCCCAGTTCTCCTGGCGCAAGCCGGATCAACAGGGCGCCGTTTCGCAGATCGCCGCGCTCAAGATCCGCTTCCCATTCACCCAGCCGTATGCGCCGCACTGCGGATTCCGGGGCCGCCGGGGCGCGCCGTAACAACGCCTGAATGCGCAGCAGCAATTCTTTCGGCTCAAACGGTTTGCCCAGATAATCGTCCGCTCCGGCCTCTAGCCCGGCAATCCGCGCCGCAGTTTCGGAAAGTGCGGAAAGCAGCAGCACAGGCATCCCGGATCGTTTGTTCAAAAACCGGGTCAGGTCAAGGCCGCTTTCCCCTGGCATCATGACATCCAGCACAGTCAGATCAAACGTCAGCCCTTCCATGCGTGCGCGCGCCTCGGTTGCGCTGGCGGCGAGGGTGACCCTGTAGCCATGATCTATCAGAAATTTTTGCAGAAGTTTGCGCAGGCGCGTGTCGTCATCCACGACAAGAATATGCGGCGCGTCACTTTCGGTTTCAAAACTGGAGTCCGTCATGACTTGGGTGTGTCCCGATTCCAAATTGCCCCCGCGCGGATGCTGCGATCCCGTCAATTACTTCCTGAATTGGCAAGTCACCCGCTGCGCTTGATCGCATCAACAATAATTTTGCGATGCTTTTCATTGATCAGATGTTCCAGAACCTGCAAATACCCGGCGACCGCGCCGGAACCGGCGGCCTCGAATGCCCGGCGCACGCGTTCCTCCTGGGGAATTGACAATTGCACCCCGAAGGCGAGGCCCTTATCCGTGAGGAACAACAGGCGCTGGCGCTTGTCGCGTCTGCCGGGCCGTTGTTCGACGAAGCCCTGCCGGATCAATTGCTGCAACACCCGCCCGAGGCTCTGTTTGGTGATGCGCAATATACTGAGCAGCTGCGCCACATTTATGCCGGGATAAGCGCCGACGAAATGCAAGATCCGGTGGTGGGCGCGTCCATATCCCGAACGCGCCAGGATAAGGTCCGGGTCGCCGGTGAAATCGCGATACGCAAAAAATAGCAATTCTATGGCCTGACGGATTCGGGCGTTTTCGACGGCATCGTCCACCGAAGCCAGAGGGTCCAAAATATTTATGTCAGTCATGTTGACATATTTTTCGTTGTTTGTTACATTTCCGCATGGTTTTACGACACAATCGTGCGTGATGTCTGAAAATCACTTGTTTTGACCCTGTTTTGGGTAATAGCTGCATCAGCTTGGGTTAATCTGTGCTGCAACTTACACCAATCCTCTAATTTGCGGAAATACGACGATGACTACGGCTTCCTTTGATGATCGCGATGGCGTGATCTGGCTTAACGGTAAACTTGTGCCCTGGCGCGACGCCAAAATCCATGTTCTGACCCATGCCCTGCATTATGCGGACAGCGTGTTTGAAGGCGAGCGGGTCTATAGCGGCACGATTTTCCGGCTGCATGAACATACAGAGCGTCTGTTCAAATCGGCGGAATATCTGGGCTTTGAAATTCCGTATACGCCGGACCAGATCAACGCCGCCTGTATTGAAACCGTCAAGGCACAGGGATTTACCGATGCCTATGTCCGGCCCATCGCGTGGCGCGGCAGCGAAATGATGGGCGTCTCGGCGCAGGCGGCGCGCATCAATGTCGCCATCGCGGTGTGGGAATGGCCGTCCTATTTTGATCCGGCGGAACGTGCGCGCGGCATCCGCATGGATATTTCGCGCTGGCGGCGTCCTTCACCTGAAACCATTCCCTGTTTTTCCAAGGCGGCGGGTCTGTATATGATCTGCACAATGTCCAAGCATGAGGCGGAGGCCAAAGGTTACGCCGATGCGCTGATGTATGATTATCGCGGACTGGTGGCCGAAGCGACGGGGGCCAATATTTTCTTCGTGCGGGACGGCAAGCTGCACACGCCGAAGCCCGATTGCTTCCTCGACGGCATCACCCGGCAAAGCGTGATCGGCCTGGCCAAAAAACGCCAGATTGATATTATCGAGCGCGCCATCCAGCCCGATGAAATGAGCAGCTTCGAGCAATGCTTTATTACCGGCACCGCAGCGGAAGTAACGCCCGTCTCGGAAATCGGCCCGCACAGATATACGCCGGGCCAGATCACCCAAACCCTGATGGGCGATTACGACAAACTGATCCGGGCGAAGTAGGGGCAGTTATAATTTGTCATTCTGAGCGAAGCGAAGAATCTCGAAACCATTCCAAGGAGATTCTTCGCTCCGCTCAGAATGACAACGATTAAAAATTATACGGCCTGGTGCAGGTTTACTACCCCAGGAATTTGAATATTGCTTTGCGCAAGGCGGCGGGTTCCCCGATCTTGCACTCCCAGATTGTCAAAACGTCCCATCCGGCATTCGATAACGCCGAGCGCGCCTTGATGTCTCTCGCCCTGTTGCGTTCGATTTTCGCCCGCCAATAATCGCGATTGGTGACCGGTATCCTTGCGCCCCTGTGGCAGTCATGGCCGTGCCAGAAACAACCGTGCACAAAGATGATCTTTCGCCGGGATGGAAAAACCAGATCAGGCTTGCCCGGAAGATCCTTGCGGTGAAGCCGGTAGCGATAACCCATCGCATGGGTGAGGCGGCGAACCGCCATTTCCGGCTTGGTGTCTTTGCCCTTCACCGCCTGCATTGTCCGGCGTCTGACCGGATCCGTCATTCCTCGTCTGCGCCGGGTTTCACCATGACGGAGTGGTATTCTGACAAACGGGCGAAATGCGCATCCATAGCTGCTGCGATCTGACTGGAATTCTTCACTGCGGGAAAATGACCAAGAACTGCCCGGCATGCACAGGGATGTCGTCGAAATCGCAATGCGCATATACGCGGGTCAGTGACGCCAATGTTCTTACAGCTGTTCTCGTGAAGGTAAACCCACTGGCCATCTCATGCCGCCCGCCTTATGGGGTCAGATCGGCGCCGTAAAATCGGTTCAAAAATATGCTTCGCCAAATGACGCACGACAGGGACCGCAACGCCGTCGCCCGTCAGGTGATACGCCTCGTTATAATTTGCAGGCAGTTCGTATTCGTCCGGAAGTCCCATCAATCGGGCCGTTTCCCGGATTGAAATCAGCCGCGATTTTATGGTCTTCCCATCAACGATCATAATAAGCTGCCGGCTGGACCCGCCTGCGGGCGTTCGCAAACATCCGGCCACATCGTCAAACCTGATTTCAGCCCTCTGCACCTTGAATCCATCCTCGTCAACCCGCGTGCGTTTGTAAACCGCACCGGCCATCCGCCGTCCAGTGCGTTTTACTTCCTCTACCTTGGCAAGATTGACCTCGCTCATCATTGCAATCAATTGTCTTGTTTCCGCGGTTGTATGCCATGCGACGCCCTCAGGGCTGTCTTCGATAAGGTCCGTGAACTGGGTATTGCGCTTCGGCGGCACGGGCAGGCTCCACCAAATCCAGTTATTCCGGACTTTCGACGGTAACTTTTCATAAGCGGTTATAAGTCCGCGCGTGTGCCACATGGAAGACAGCTCATGCGCAGTTAGCTGGCGTGGTATGTCGACATCATCGTGCACCGCAATGATAAACAAACGCGGGTGGGACTGGGGCACGAATAGCGCAGCATCAATGATAACCGCGCCGCAACGATAGCCCGACTTCTCAAACGCAGTACAGATAGCGGCAAAATCCTTGCCTCCATGCGAGGTTAGCGTTCCACAGACATTTTCGATGGCGATAATCCGGGGCGCGCGCCCCTCATTGCCAAGCGCCTGCATAAGTTCCCAAAATGGCCAGAACATTCCAGACCGGCCGCCCTTTAATCCGGCGCCTTCCCCGGCGAGTGATAAATCCTGGCAGGGGAATGACGCCCAGGCGAGGTCACTTTGTTCCGTTAGATCGCGCGCATTAATGTTTCGGATATCATCCGTTTTGAGATTGCAATCACCCCAGTTTTGACGATAAACGCTACTTTTCTTAGGATCAAAATCATTGGCGAACAGGCATTGCCAATCAGGCCCAAGCCCCATTCGCGCCATACCGCCGCCAGCGAAAAATTCATAAAAACTGTTCATCCCTTTTCCCATCGCCCGGCCGCC
>JBEBFX010000018.1:0-27610 GCA_040081735.1 Alphaproteobacteria bacterium
GACATAATCCAGGCCCAGTTCATCCAGCAGGGTGGCGATCAGACGTTTGTCCTCAACGCTGAAATCCACGCCCTGGGTTTGCGCGCCGTCGCGCAGGGTCGTGTCAAAAAGATAAATACGCTCGCGCGCGCTCATGACAGCACCTTCCACACTGTGCCGGACGGCCCGTCTTCCAGTTGAATGCCGCGCCCAACCAGTTCATCGCGGATGCGGTCGGCCTCGGCGAAATTCTTCGACTTGCGGGCGGCAATGCGGGCGTCAATCAGCGCCTGAATTTCTGATTCATCCAGCACCTGGCCGGGCGGCCGCCAGTGAAACCATTGGCTGGTGGTCATGGCAAACAGGCCCAGCAAAAATTCGCCCGCCGCGCGCAACTGCTTAGCCGCATCCGGCGCGCCCTGTCCCGCGGCATGGGCAAGCCTGTGCATTTCCGTAATCGCCAGCGGCGTATTGAGATCATCCTCCAGCGCGGTGCGCACGGATGCCGGAATATCGCTGACAGACGATTGCGCCCCATCCACCAGCCGGTACCAGGTATCCAGCACAGTCTTAACCTCGCGGGTGCCCGCGCCGGTCCAGTCAAACGGCTGCCGGTAATGGGTGGACAGGATTTGCAGCCGCAGCAGATAGCCATTATGCATCCAGTATGTGGCAATGGTTCCGGGGCCATTGGCGCAGGTGCTTTGGGCCAGCTCATTTTCATGATGCGGAAAAATCAGATCGATGCCGCCGCCATGAATATCAAAGGATGCGCCCAGATGCGCCAGGCTCATGGCGGAGCATTCGATATGCCAGCCGGGACGGCCAAAGCCCCACGGGCTGTCCCAGCCCGGCGTTTGCGCATCGGACGGTTTCCACAGCACGAAATCCATATCATTGCGCTTGTAGGGCGCAACGTCTATCCGCGCGCCCGCCAGCATTTCCTTGACGTCGCGGCCCGACAAACGGCCATAATCGGCATGGCCCGGCACATTGAACAGCACATGCCCGTCGGCCACATAGGCATGCCCCCCGGCGATCAGGGATTCGATCATCGCGATCATCTGGGCGATATGCCCGGTGGCGCGCGGCTCCACATCCGGGGCCAGCGCATTCAGCGCCGCCATGTCGGCGTGAAACTGCTTCGTGGTGCGCGCGGTGACTTCGGCAATCGATACGCCTTCATCGCGGGCGCGGGCGTTGATCTTGTCATCGACATCGGTGATGTTGCGGGCGTAGGTCACATGATCTGCGCCATAGTTCAGCCGCAACAGCCGCGCCAGCGTGTCAAACACCACGACGGGACGCGCATTGCCGATATGGGCAAAATCATACACCGTCGGCCCGCAGACATACATGCGCACATTTGACGCATCGAGGGGGACGAAATCCTGCTTCGTCCGTGTCAATGAATTATAGATTTTCAACGCCATTTCAGTTCCATTTCCATCAAGCGCAATTTACGTCCAGATGCTGGCCGCTTGCGGTTCTTGGTATGGAGAGGGAAAATAAGAACGGCGCGGCAAGCTTGGGCTAGCCGGTAATAATCAAACAACAGTTCCTGGGTGTGCGCGCCATTGCCGCCACCAACTCCCCGAAAATTGGCCGGAAATCAGGCCGTTTCACCCCGCAACAGGGCATGCGCCCGCGCTGGTCCAATGAACATTAGCAGGCTTTTCATTTCCGGTCCATGCCCAAGACCGGTCAGCGCCAGCCGCAATGGCATGAAAAGATCGCGCCCCTTGCGCCCGGTTTTCGCCTTCAATGCACCCGTCCAGTCCCCCCAGGTGGCATCTGTGAAGCCCGTCTGCGGCAACAGGGCCTCCGCCTCGGCCAGAAATTCCGCATCGGTGATAACCGGTGTGCAGGGGCCGCTGACCACATCCCACCATAGCGCCGCGTCCGGAAACCGGATCAGATTGGCCCGCGCCATTTCCCAGAACGCCGCGCCGCCGCCCACGCCCAACGCCTTCAGCCGGGGTTCCGCCGCCTCAAACGGCATGGCGTGCAGGATACGCTCATTCATCGGCCCCAGATCATTGGCGTCGAACTTGACGCTGGCGCGGCCAATGCGGGTGATGTCAAACCCGGCAACCAGTTCATCCATACTCTGGCGCGGCTCGACCGGATCAGATGTGCCCAGGCGCGCGAGCAGGCTGTTCAGCGCCATCGGCTCGAACCCGTCTTCGCGCAGGCTTTCGACGCCCAGCGAACCCAGCCGTTTTGAGAGGCCCTCGCCGCCGGCGCCGGTCAGCATCGGAAAATGCCCGAACACCGGCACGCTTGCCCCCATGGCCCGGAACACCTGAATCTGCACCGCCGTGTTGGTCAGATGATCTTCGCCGCGAATGACGTGGGTAATCGCCAGATCGATATCATCGCAGATGCTGGGCAGGGTATAGAGCGGCTGTCCGTCGCCGCGCACCAGCACCGGGTCCGACAGATTTTGCGTATTGATCGCCACATCGCCATGCACCAGATCGCGCCACGCAACAGTTTCATGGGCAAGCAGGAACCGCCAGTGCGGCGCGGCGCCTTTGTCTGCATAAGTCTGTTTTTGCGCGTCCGTCAGTTTCAGCGCCGCACGGTCATAAACCGGGGGCTTGCCCCGCCCCAGCTGCACCTTGCGTTTCAGGTCCAGCTCTTCCGCCGTTTCATAACAGGGATACAGCAGGCCGCGCGTCTTCAGGCCGTCAATCGCCGCACTGTACCGGGCCATGCGTTCCGACTGCCGCATAAAAGCGTCATTGGACAGCCCCAGCCAGGCCAGATCGGCGATGATGCCGTCTTCAAATTCCCTTGTGGAACGCTCCCGGTCCGTATCATCGATGCGCAGCACGAATTTTCCGCCATGTGCGCGCGCAAACAGATAATTCACCAGCGCGGTGCGGATATTGCCCACATGCAGCCGCCCGGTAGGACTGGGCGCGAAACGAACGGTGACGGTCATGTTTTAACTCGCGGCGACACGGGGTGTTCCAATGTCCAGGGACAAAAATCGACGTCATAATCGACGTCATATAAGCAAAGTCACAGGAAAGCTTCCGGGATGTGATAACGCTCAGATGGCCCGTCGATTGGCGCCCCCCGGCTGGGTCCCACGCTTAAGGGATTAAGCCATTTATTGTCAAGAAAACCGGATGATCCAGATATCCCCGTTACTGGGTGCGCGACTGAATCCATTCGCGCAGCGCGCCGTCCATGCGCGCCTGCCAGCCTGCGCCGGTCGATCTGAAATAATCGATCACATCGGGGCTGAAATATAGTGACAGGAGCACCTTGGGGGTTGCGAGCCTCGGGCGGCCACGCTGTTTAGGCTTCAACATTTCCGCTGCTGCGGCTTCGCCAAACTGTTCGCGCAACACGTCACGCGCCGGGCGCGCAGCGGCGAAATCATCCGCCGTCCATTCCGGGTTTTCGTCGTCGATCATTTCCGGGTCTGACTGCTTTATTTTTTTAACCATTCTTGAACCTCCTTACCGTTTGCCCGGCGCAGGCTGATAACGCGGACGCTGCCGCCGCGCGGGGTGTACACCATCATGTGCAGGCGGCCGGCGATTGATCCCAGAACGCGAAAGCGCGCCTCGCCATATATTCTGCGGGTATCTTCGCGGATGATGGCGCTATCCCAATCCAGATCGGCCACCAGATCAAACGACAGGCCGCGAAGGGCGATGTTGCGTTCATTCTTGGCGGTATCATATGTGATACTCACTGAATTAATATAGCTATAATAAAGATAATTTTGTAGTTACAATATTTCTCACCCATCCCGGAAGCGGTTGGTGATGGGATAACGGCGGTCGCGGCCGAACATCTTGTGGCTGATTTTCACGCCGGGGGCGGCCTGGCGGCGCTTGTATTCGGCAACATATAACAGATGCTGAATGCGGCGCACCACTTCGGGCGGGTGTCCCCGCGCCATGACCTGGGCCACGCTCATTTCCTGTTCAACCAGACAATCCAGAATATCGTCGAGCTGTGCATAGGGCGGCAGGCTGTCTTCGTCTTTCTGATCGGCGCGCAGTTCCGCCGTGGGCGGGCGGGTGATGATGTTTTCCGGAATGACGCGCCCCGCCGGGCCAAGCGCCCCTGCCGGGTGATGTTGATTGCGCCAGTGGCTTAATGCGAACACGGTCATTTTGTAGATGTCTTTCAGCGCATTATAGCCGCCGCACATATCGCCATAAAGCGTGGCGTAGCCTACCGACACTTCGGATTTATTGCCGGTGGTCAGCACCATATCGCCAAACTTGTTGGACAGCGCCATCAGCAGCAGGCCGCGCGCCCGGCTCTGCATGTTTTCCTCGGTAATGTCCGGGTCGCGCCCGGCAAACAGCGGGGCCAGCATCTGCTTGAAGGCGTCAACGGACGCCTTGATCGGCACTATGTCATAACGCACACCCAGAAGTTTGGCGCATTCGGCGGCGTCATCCAGACTTTCCTGCGCGGTGTAAATATACGGCATCATCACACAGCGCACCCGGTCCGGCCCCAGCGCATCAGCGGCCACAGCGGCCGTCAATGCACTGTCGATG
Source organism: Alphaproteobacteria bacterium (assembly GCA_040081735.1). Classification (GTDB taxonomy): domain Bacteria; phylum Pseudomonadota; class Alphaproteobacteria; order UBA11222; family UBA11222; genus UBA11222. Next base: position 4,518 of record JBEBFX010000018.1, read on the forward strand.
CCGCCGGAAAGCCCCAGCAGAACACCGGGAAAGCGGTTCTTGTTCACATAATCGCGCAGGCCCAGCATCATCGCCTGATAGATCGACTCCATCTCATCGGGCGGGGCCGCGCGTTCACCGGGCGCACAGCGCCAGCCATCGGCCTCGCGCGACCAGTGCGTGATCAGCAGCCCTTCGCGCCAGTGCGGCATCTGCACGGCCAGAGAACAGTCACTGTTCAGCACGAACGAGCCGCCATCAAACACCAGCTCGTCCTGACCGCCATACTGATTGAGATACACAAGCGGCAGACGGCTTTCGGTAACGCGGGCCACAACCCGGTTCATGCGCTGATCGGCCTTGTCCACTTCATAGGGCGAACCGTTGGGAACCAGCAGGATTTCGGCGCCCGTCTCAGTCAGGCATTCGACCACGTCGGGCTGCCAGATGTCTTCGCAGACCGGAATGCCCAGCCGCACGCCGCGAAAGTTTACCGGCCCCGGCATCGGCCCCGGTGTAAACACGCGTTTTTCATCGAATACGCCGTAATTGGGCAGATCGTGTTTGTAGCGGATGGCGGCAATCTGGCCCCCGTCACATAACAGCATGGCGTTATGCAGGGCGTCCCCTTCGCGCCACGGCGCGCCGATCAGCATGGCGGGGCCGCCATCTGCGGTTTCCGCCGCCAGCGCCTGCATGGTCTGGACGATGGCGTCCTGCAAAGCGGGTTTAAGCACCAGATCTTCGGGCGGATAGCCGATCAGAAACAGTTCGCTGAACAGCACCAGATCGGCGCCCGCAACTGCGGCTTCTGCGCGCGCCGCGCGGATCAGGCCTGCGTTACCAGCTACATCGCCTACGGTGGGGTTGGCCTGCGCCAGCGCTATTTTCAGATGATCGGTCATTTGGACACCCTTTACGACTGGCGCCCTAATAGCGCTCTTTGCGTCAGCGCTCAACTACATCAACAGGATAAAACCGCCTGCCCTATTTCGCGTGGGTGATGCAAAACGGCGTGGCCGGATCAAGCGCCAGCCGCTCGGGGCTGATGGGCTGGTCACAGGTGACGCAATCGCCGAATACGCCATCTTCCAGACGTTTGAGCGCTGCATTGACGCGGTGAATTTCCGTATGCCGCCGCCGGGTGGTTTCCGCCGCCATTTCGTGATCCAGCACCGCTTCGGCGCGTGCCGACCGGTCGCCGACCTCCTGATCGCTTTCGGGCTGGGCGCGCGGTTCCTCATGGGCCGCCAGCAGCGCCTCGATATCGGCGCGTATGGCCAGAAGCCGCTTCTTCCATTCATTTAAACTGACAGGGCCGGATTTTTTTTTGCTCATAGCCTAAATCAACCTGGTGTTTGTTCCCGCGTATTCAGAAAGTGTATATCTGGCCAGTCCTGGGCGGTGCGGTCAAGATGCCATGCGTTACGCGCCAGAAATACCGGGCAGCCATCATGATCTTCGGCCATGGCGGCCCGGTTGTCTTCAAGAAATTTTTTCAGCTTCAGCGCATCATCGGCCTGCACCCATCGTGCGGTATGGATGGGCGCATCCTCGAAGCGCACAGGTATACCGTACTCTGTCCGGATACGATCCGCCAAGACTTCAAATTGCAGCACCCCCACCACGCCGACAACCCAGTCGGCCCCCAGCAAGGGCCTGAATACACTCCCGGCCCCTTCTTCCGCCAATTGCACCAGCGCCCGGCCCAGATGCTTGGCTTTCATGGGATCGTCAGAGCGTACCCGGCGTAGAATTTCCGGCGCAAAACTGGGAATTCCGGTGAAGTGCAGCACCTCACCCTCGGTCAGGGCGTCGCCAATGCGCAACTGACCGTGATTGGGAATGCCGATGATGTCACCCGCCACGGCCTCTTCCGCCAGCTCACGCTCCTGGGCCAGAAACAGCACCGGATTATGCACGTTGATGATTTTGCCTGAACGCGGATGTTTCAGTTTGGCGCCGCGTTTGAAATGCCCCGAGCATAGCCGGACGAAAGCAATGCGATCCCGGTGCTTGGGATCCATATTGGCCTGAATCTTGAACACAAATCCGGTGACCGGTGTTTCAAGGGGCTGCACGGTTCGTTCCCGCGCCGGGCGGGGACAAGGGGGGGGCGCAAAGGCGGCCAGCCCATGTAATAATTCGCGCACGCCAAAATTATTCACGGCGCTGCCAAAGAACACCGGCGTCAGATGGCCTTCCAGAAAGGATTGCGCGTCAAACGGCGGGCACAGGCCGCGCACCATGGCAATATCCTCGCGCAGACGGGCCACAGCAGCGGCGGGCAGCAATTCATCGAGACGCGGATCGTCAATGCCGTTACAGGCCTCGCCCGCATCTGTGCTGCCCCGGCTCATCAGCAGCAGCCGGTCATTCAACAGATCATAGCAGCCCAGAAAATTACGTCCCATGCCAATCGGCCAGCTGGCGGGGGTAACGCTCAGGGCCAGCCCCTGCTCGACTTCATCCAGCAGATCAAACGGCTCGCGTCCTTCGCGGTCCAGTTTGTTGATGAAGGTAATGATGGGCACATCGCGCAGCCGGCAGACTTCAAACAGTTTGCGGGTCTGGGTTTCAATGCCCTTGGCCGCATCCAGCACCATTACGGCGCTGTCAACGGCGGACAGGGTGCGGTAGGTGTCTTCAGAAAAATCCTCGTGGCCCGGCGTGTCCAGCAGATTAAACGTGCGGCCTTCAAAATCAAACGTCATGACCGAGGAAGCGACGGAGATGCCGCGTTCCTGCTCCACCTTCATCCAGTCGGAACGCGCGCGCCGCCGCTCGCCTTTCGCCTTGACGGCGCCTGCCTGTTGAATGGCGCCTCCGAACAGCAGCAGCTTTTCGGTCAAGGTGGTCTTGCCGGCGTCCGGATGGGCGATGATCGCAAAGGTTCGCCGCGCAGCCACGGCTTCTTGAATAGTGTTCATGGAATTGGAAAACTTACACTGGTTGGGCGGCCAGGACAGGCCGGAGGCAAGGCAGGTATATAGTAGCTAAAAACCCCGCTGGGCGAACCATTCCGCCGGCACGGGGGCTTTGGCAACAACTTTAATTTATTTTCGTTCTGGCTTTAGCGTGTATTGCGCCTTGCGTATCTGGCCAGACTCCGCATAAACAAATTTAATCCGACAAAAACAACCAGGACAATCGCAAGCAGAACAAAGGTCGTGCCATAATTGACCGGGTTAGAGAACCACGCATATATCATGCCGGGCAATGTCTGCTCAAAGGGGGCTATATATATGGCTGCACGATTTGTCCCGGAATTATTGCGGTCTAATAATTGCTCGGGAACATATAGACCCGTCATTGCATTGGATATTGACGCGGATATTTGGGCGGCGGACCGATGCGCCGCGTTTATGTCAATACCGCTGTCCTGCATATAAGTGGTTACGGTAGTATGGACGTACTGGTCCAATAATTCATTTGATGCGGAGAGCCGTACGAGTTCAGTTTCATTTATCGCCTGAACGGCGTTGTTTTTTGAATGCCGGGCGATTTCGGTTTCCAAATCCCTGTTTGTGGCCCGCTGGTCAAGATCGCCATTATCAAGCACCAGATTCCCGGTTTTGATGGCGCCAGAGTGTGGGCTGCCGGCCCTGTCAGCCTCCATTGTCACGGGGGGGGGCAATAGTATGGCGGGATCAATAGCGCCGGTATTCTCATCAAAGGAAAAGTTGCTTGCCGGAGTATAGAAAATATCCCTGACTGCTTTAAAGGAAAATTCCTTTATCTCAAATGCAGCGGCTGAGCTTTGCCTGATCAGGGTGGCCTGGGCGTTGGATAAAAGAAATGTTGCCGTCACGCATGCCGCGAACAGCGTGATCGGGGTTCTGTGATCAAAAAATTTCATGCCTGTTGTGGCCGCCACGGCCTTTCCCGGAAAACGCCCGAACAGTTTCCCGTCCGGCAATTTGAGTGACCAGCAGACTGGATTACATTCAACCGGATCAGAAACAAAAAGTTTAACTAAATGGCCGCAAAACCATCAGGGATATTGTCAAAGGGTCCAAATATTTTTCTCAGGGAACATCCCATTTACAATTATAGGCCCTGTATAGTTAACAATGTGAATAAATTGTTATAAATAAAGTAGAGATTTTTTTAGGACGCATTATCAGTAATTGCTGCCGGATGGAGACTGGATGTTAACGCTTTACGATAATCTGGGTTCCGGCAACGGATTTAAGGTGCGTCTGCTGTTAAGCCAATTGGGTGTCCCTTTTCGCCGGGTGGAAAAAAGCGTTACAAGCGGCGAAACGCGGCGGCCAGATTATCTGGCGATCAATCCGAATGGGCGCATTCCGGCCATAATGTTCGAGGATGGCCGGATATTGGCGGAATCAAACGCGATATTACTGTATTTTGCAGAGGGAACGCCCTATCTGCCGGACGATAAATTTGCCCGGGCCCAGGTCAACCAGTGGCTGTTTTTTGAACAATACAGCCACGAACCCTATATCGCTGTGCTGCGCTTCTGGCGTCATTATCAGGATCGGCTGACGGCGATACAGGAATCCAGGGCGCCGGAACTGCTGGAAAAGGGGCACGCCGCATTAAGCCTGATGAATGCGCATCTGAAGACGCGGCCATTTTTTGTGGAGAACCGCTATAGCGTTGCGGATATTGCGCTTTATGCCTATACGCATGTTGCCCTGGAAGGAGGCTTTGATCTGGCCCCATATACAAACCTGAACGCTTGGCTAGGCCGGATACAAAACACACCCGGCCATATTCCAATTAATCAGGAATGTGGAAGTTAGCTTTTGCGGCTGCGCAGATGTTCCAGCAGCGAAGAACTGGGCCTGCCGTCGGCCGTCATGGCGTTGTCACGCTGATAGGCGCTGATTGCATTTCTGGTGCGAGGACCAATCACGCCATCGGCGGGACCGGGATTATAACCGGCCTGACCAAGCGCCACCTGCACATTTTCAACAATGGGCGAGCCCTTGTTGTATGAAGCGGGCGTGGCATTGACCGAGGATTTCTGAGCGGTTGAACCTGCATTCCCGGAACCGGAACTCAGTGAGCCAAGATTGATCTGATCCCTGTTAGTAACAGCGCCAACTACCGCGCCAACACCGGCCCCTATTGCGACACCCTGAAGGACACTCAATCCAGTAACGGCGCCGATCACAGCACCTGTGCCAGCGCCAATGGCGCCACCGCTTAATCCGCGCTCTTTGGGATTTGCGCCACAGGCGGCAACCGCCATACAAAGCGATGCAATCATCAGCAAGCGTGTATTGGATTTTGACATTGTGTCCTCCTCATTCGCAGGAACCGAGTGTGGATTAGCAAGCGAGTAACCCTGCCATAGAATTAACATATGGGGGGGGCACTTTACAAATCGCCGATAAAACAAGTTAATCATTGAATTAGGGCAAAATTTAGGCTTGGCGCAGGGTAGCTCAGATATGCTTTTTTCCGGCAATCTATGATTTCGCCAAAATATCAGCTATCTGGGAATAAGGAACCAGGCAGTCTGGATTATGTTATCAGCCCATGGATTTATATCCTGATATTCGATATCGAAAAGATTTCGGGGTTTCGGGATTGCCTAAAGCCCAGTTGAGAGACGGGTGAATCAGTTAAGGACACAGCAATAATAATGCTCGCGCGTATCGCAGGAATTTTATGGGCTTTATTCATTGCGTTGCATCCTGACCCGGCTCTGGCGGATGGCCCCGCCGTGGTCACCACGATCAAGCCGTTGCATTCCCTTGTCGCAGGTGTCATGGCGGGGGTGGGCACGCCCGTATTGCTGGTTGACGGCGCCGCCTCCGAGCATGCGTATGCCCTGCGTCCATCCCAGGCCGCCGCGCTTTCAAAAGCGGATCTGGTTTTTTGGGTCGGACCGCTGCTTGAGACGTTCATGATCCGCCCTATGGCGAACCTTGCGCCGTCCGCCATACAGATTTCATTATCAGAAAGTGCCGGGGTGCAGTTGCTGCCGGCCCGGAACGCCGGGGATTTGCATGCGGGGCACGCTGCGGGAACTGAAACCCCATCGGATATGCATATCTGGCTGGACCCGGATAACGCCGCCGCCATGGTGCGCGATATTGCGGCGAAATTACAGGCCCGCGATCCAGCCAATGCCACCACATATGCCCGCAACGCAACGGCGCTGGAAGTCCGGCTGCTGGCCAGCAGTCAACAGATTGCGGCGCGTCTCGCCGCCGCGCGTCCGGCGCCCTATATTGTATTCCATGACGCCTACCAGTATTTTGAAAACAGATTTGGACTGACGCCTGCCGCCACGGTCAGCCTGGATCCCGAGCGCCCGCCCGGCGCCGGACGCATTCGCGAACTGCGTAAACTTATCGCGGATAAAAAAATTGTCTGCGTGTTTGCAGAACCGCAGTTCGAACCTCGGATAATCGATACGCTTGTTGAAGGCGCCGATATAAAAGTGGCGGTGCTTGACCCGCTTGGCGCCGGTCTGGAAGCAGGCGGTGAAATGTATTTCGCCCTGCTTGATCAGCTGGTGAACGCCCTGACCGGCTGTCCGGTGCAGCCATAGGCACGGCGAGACCTGACCCTGGAAATCGGTTAAAATTTATCGCCCCGGTATCTGGCAAAGGGTTCATTCTGAATGGATATTGCCCTAGCCCCTGAAATCGCATAGGAATCAAGGCGTACGGTAATATATTCTTAACATGCCTTAACGGCGGGTTCGCACGGGTTTATATATGGGTGGGGGAGGCATGGCAAAAATCAGGGTGGCGATCGCAGGGGTTGGAAACTGCGCCAGCTCTTTGATACAGGGTATTGCCTATTACGCCGATCAGGATCCCGCCATGGTTTCCGGTCTGATGCATCCTGATATTGGCGGCTGGCGGCCTTCTGATCTGGAGGTTGTCGCGGCTTTTGACATTGACCGGCGCAAGGTTGGCCAGCCGCTGGAAGCGGCTGTATTCGCCAAGCCGAATTGTGCGATGATTTTTCAGAAAAACCTGCCTGCATCCGGGGTGACCGTGCAAATGGGGCCGGTTCTCGATGGCCTGGCGCCACACATGGCCGACTATTCCGATGACGAGGCTTTTCGTGTTGCAAATGCGCCCGCCGTTAATGTGGCGGAAATATTGCGCCGCACAAGAGCCGAGGTGCTGGTCTGTTATTTGCCGGTTGGTTCCGAGCAGGCGGTGCGCCATTACGCCCAGGCGTGTCTGGATGCGCGGGTCGCGTTGGTGAATTGCGTGCCTGTTTTCATTGCCTCGGACCCGGAATGGGCGGCCAGGTTCAGCCGGGCCGGGGTGCCAATTATCGGGGACGATATAAAAAGCCAGGTGGGCGCCACCATTGTGCACCGGACCCTGACGCGCCTGTTCTGTGATCGCGGATATGTGCTGGACCGCACCTATCAGTTGAATACGGGGGGCAATACAGACTTTCTCAATATGCTGGCGGCAGAGCGGCTAAAGTCAAAAAAGAAATCAAAAACCGAATCTGTCCAGTCGCAACTGGATGAACGGCTGGAGTCCGGCAATATTCATATCGGCCCGTCTGACTATGTGCCCTGGCAACGCGACAACAAGGTGGCCTTCATCCGCATGGAGGGCGTGGGTTTTGGCGGCGCGCCCATCGAGATTGAATTACGCATGTCGGTGCAGGATTCACCCAATAGCGCGGGTGTCGTGATTGATGCCGTGCGCTGTGCGGGCCTTGGGCTGCGGCGCGGGCTTGCCGGGCCTCTAGACGCCCCATCCGCCTATTTCATGAAAACGCCGCCGCGCCAGATGCGCGATTCTGTGGCCCATGACGCCTGCGAGGATTTCATCAATGACGGGTCTGCGGCGGAGGCAACGAAAGTGCGGGGGGCCGCCGCCGAGTAGGCCGGTTGTTTACAGGGGTTTAAAAAGGCACGGCGCCACCCCGCGCCAGTTGGGCCATGCCGGGGACATTCCGAAATCTAACATATTGATTAACAACTGTTAATGCCAAGAAAACCGGCTGTCCGCGCGCCTGCTATTTTGTACAGTAACTCTTGCACTTTGCTAAAACTCATGTTAGTCTGCTTTCAGTTGCTGGCGGACCGCTTCCGTTTCCGTTGGGCCCAAAAACAAGGCCGCATGACATGTATTCACATCCGCAACATAGTGCCGCCGGGCATGATGTCCAGAAGCTTCGTCAACAGGCAGGTAAGTGGCTGAAAGAGCTGCGCGAAGCCGGTAACCTGACGCAGCGGCAGCTGGCGTCGCTGGTCGGCGTTGAATATTACACCTTCGTCTCACAGCTTGAATCCGGCCGCGGCCGGATACCCCCGGACCGTTACGAGCGTTGGGCGCAAGCGCTGAATGTGGACACGACCGAGTTTGTGAAAGAATTAATGAAATATTATGATCCCGAAACCTATCGTCTGCTCTTTGCCAAAGTCTAGGTCATAAGGCGTCATTATGGCCGAGTTGAACTTTATACTGGCAATATCTCTGATTCGTTGCTAGCTTTGCCTTCTAACACCCTGTTTATACAGGGTATGCATGACTGAACCAGAGTGGAAAAAGCCTTGCGGCTCAAATCCAGGAAGTTGGGATAGACAGATCAATATTGCATCCGTGCTCGTCTTCCGGCCAACGGCGAAATCCCTGAACTGGACCAATGAAGAACTGGCCGAGTTGTTTCGGGTTGTTGACATACTTGGGCGGGCGGGCGTCCCTATCGACACGGATATGGGCCAAACTGATGAAGGCGAACCCTGGTTTGCTTTTTGCCGTGCCGACACCGGCGATGTTATCGTCCATTTTTCCCGAATTGATGGCCAGTTTGTCGCCGTAAGCGCAGCCACGGATGCGGTGGTCCGGGGTAATAATTTCCGCCGCGTTGCAGAAGCCCTGGTTAACCGTCAGCCGCTTATCCTTCCGGCGCCGTCCTCGGGTCAAAAACTGTTCCTACATCCATCGGTGATCCTGACTGCACTGGTCGCCACGACTTTGGCTCAGATGAAAAGCTGGGAAGGCCAGGAAATTACGGCGTACGATGACGCTTCCGGCGGTGCGCCAGCCATGGTGTCCGAAGCCTCATTCACGGAGACGTTGAAAACAGCATTTCTGGATGCGCTGAATATCGTATTGCGGGGTTTCACTGGTCCAACGGATGTGAAACACGCGTCAGGCGAGACCAGCCAGTCTGCGGGGCTGGGACTGGGGCTGGGCAATTTGTCTCTTGCTTCGGTGGTTGCATTCGCCATATCGGTAATTCAGGCTTCCCCGCTTCAGGACGCCTCTGTAACCGCTGATAGTTCTTCTGACGCTTCTGACACTGCCGACGGCGTCCTGAAAATGCTGGCGGCGCCGGCCGTTTCGCCGGGGGCGGCGGACAATAATGCCCGGCCGGAATCAGGCGGCGCTGAACGCATTTCAGAAAATGCCGATTCCGCCACCGTTAAATCCGCGCCGCAGCAGCGCGAGATTGCGCCGGTTGCGGCGGTAGAAAAAACCGCGGCGGCGGCGGATAAATCAGATCCAGCCGCGTCAATCGACGCCAGCTTTACAAACACCTTTGAGAAAGAAATTTCCGGCAGGCTTATTCCTGTTGATGCACGCGCCGATGTGGCGCATCAAAAATTAGAACCTGCAGCCGCGGCGGCCGATATCACCAAAGCGCCGCAACTCCCTCAAGCCGCCGTGTCAGAGCAAAAAGACGCCGCTGCTTTAGTGATGGTTCAACTTGCGGCCAATACTGAACATCACCAGTTTACCTTTACCGAAATCACGAAAGAAGCTATTGAGATTTTTTTCGGCCTGGGCGCATTACGTTCCGGCGACAGAGGTTCGGTCAGCGTCCTCGGCGATTTTGGCGGAACGATTGTTACAGGTTCAAGTCTGGCGCTTGCCGGCGGCGGTGAAAAATCGGTTGTCCTTACGCCGGGCATGGCGCTCATGGACGGGGCCATCAGCTTTTCTTTCGCGGCTTCGGGCGGCCCCTCTCTGAATGCCTCCGATATCGTGTTTGCCGGCGGCGATCCTGTGGCGATGGCGCGTCTTAATCTGATTACTGACTTTGTCAATGCGGCGGATAGCAAAATGACCACGTCAGGAAATTTCCAGGACATCCTGAAACCATATTGGTCCGGCGATAAAGCCCTTACCGTGGTGATTTTCGACAGCCAGAACCTGCCCCTGAATATCTTTTCCTTCACCAGCGATGTGCTGTTTGTTGAGGAAAGCCAACTGGCAGGGGCAACGCTTGATTTCAGCGACAGTCATCTGAAAGTCGATCTGGCGAACGGCGGCGACGTCATGTTGCTGGGCGTCGTTAATCTGACCCCGCTGATGACGGTTTAAGTAACCGGCTGAATTATTGCCCCGTGAATTCCGCTTTGCGTTTTTCATTGAAGGCGCGCACGCCCTCACGGCGGTCCTGTGACACATACACATGATGATAGGCCGCAAGTTCCAGTTTTAATCCGCTTTTGAGATCGGTTTGCAGGCCGCCATCGACCGCCTGCTTGATATTTTTAATCGACAGGGGCGCGTTGGCGCACATAACGCGCGCGGTTTCCAGGGCCTCATCAAGTAATTTTTCCGGCTCGCACACCCGGTTGACAACGCCCCACGCCAGCGCCTCCTGCGCCGAAAACGGCCGCCCTGTCATCAGAACTTCCTTGGCGCGCGGGCCGCCCGCAAGGCGCGGCAGGTTCTGGGTGCCGCCGCAGCCTGGAAGAATGCCCAGGGTGACTTCGGTCAGGGCAAAACGCGCGCCCGCCGCCGCATAGGCAAAATCGCAGGCCAGCGCAATTTCACAGCCGCCGCCAAACGCCGCCCCGTTTACCGCCGCAATCACCGGCAATGGACAGTCCATTATGCCATAGATGGCTTCTTCGAAAATCACATGCTGAACGCGCCAGGCCTCATCGGTCATGCCGTCGCGTTCTTTCAGATCGCCGCCCGCGCAAAACGCCCTGTCGCCGGAACCGGTTAACACCACACAGCGCACATTGCCCGCATCCCGGTTCAGGCCGTTCTGAAACAGATCGCGCAGATCAAGCCCCATTTGGGTGTTCAGGGCGTTACGGAAATCCGGGCGATTCAGGCGAACGCAGAGCAGGCCTGGTCCGGGCTGCTCCAGAGCCAGCGTCTCGTAAGTATCCTGCATTTTCCCCGCCCTTCATAAGCCTGATTTTGCGTGCCAGATTGCAGGAAACCCTTTATGCTGATGTCAGGGTAAGTCAAGAAAAACCAACACACCAGGGAGAAAGCAATGCGTGAAGCCGTAATCGTATCCACCGCGCGCACCGGTCTGTCCAAGAGCTTCCGGGGCGGGTTCAACAACACGCATTCCGGCGCCATGGGCGGGCATGTGATCCAGCATGTCATGTCGCGCGCCAAAATTGATCCGGGTGAAGTGGACGATGTCTATATGGGCTGCACCGCGCCCGATGGCGGCTCCACGGCCAATGTCGCGCGTTCGGCCGCACTCTGGGCCGGATGCCCGACCTCGGTTTCGGGCGTTACGATCAACCGTTATTGCTCGTCGGGCCTGCAATCCATCGCCATGGCGGCGCAGCACATCATTGTGGACGGCGCCAATATCGCCATCGGCGGCGGCGTCGAAACCATCTCCATGAGCGGCCAGGTCAAACAGGAACCCAAGGACCCCAAACTGATGGCGGACTGGCCTGCCCTGTGGATGCCGATGATCGAAACCGCCGATATCGTGGCGAGCCGCTACAAGGTTTCGCGCGAAGCCCAGGATGAATATTCCCTGGAAAGCCAGCGCCGCACGGCGGCGGCCCAGCAGGGCGGCAAGTTCAGCGACGAAATCGTTCCCATGAAAGTGATGATGGCCGTCACCAACAAGGAAACCGGCGTCGTCACCCTGAAAGAAACCATTGTGGACCGCGATGACTGCAACCGGCCCGAAACCAAAGCCGAAGGCCTGGCGGCGTTGCAGCCGGTGCGCGGCGCCGGCAATTTCATCACGGCGGGCAACGCCAGTCAGCTTTCCGATGGGGCAAGCGCCTGTCTGCTAATGGAAGCCAAAGAGGCCGAACGCCGCGGCCTCAGCCCCATGGGCCGTTTCCGCGGCTTTGCCGTTGGCGGCTGCGCGCCTGACGAAATGGGCATTGGCCCAGTGTTCGCCATCCCCAAACTGCTGGAACGCAACGGCCTTAAGATCGAGGACATTGATCTGTGGGAACTGAATGAAGCCTTCGCCAGCCAGGCGCTGTATTGCAGGGACAGACTGGGCATCCCGATGGAAAAACTTAACGTCAATGGCGGCGCGATCTCCATCGGCCATCCGTTCGGCATGACCGGCTCGCGCCTCACGGGCCACATCCTGATCGAAGGCAAGCGCCGCAAGGCCAAAAACGTCGTCGTCACCATGTGCATCGGCGGCGGCATGGGCGCGGCGGGCCTGTTCGAGGTCTATTGATCCCGATCACACACGCAATAATTGAAAAAGCCGGGCGTATGCCCGGCTTTTTTATTGGAAAGACTTATTTCTGTATTCCGGAACTCTCGAACCCGAGCAGGCTCCACCAGTCTTGCGCGGCATGGAGTACGCGCACAATATTTATGCCGTTGGGGCGCGGCTGATAGAAAATAAGGTAATTATTGAAAAATTTGATGCGCCACTTTCGTATGCCGCTGAGCGCCGGATGCGTCAGCATCAATGTTACGCCAATCATGGGCTGGTCTGCCAATTCCCTGAAACTGGCTTCGGCCTGGGCCAGAAAGCGACCGGCGACCTCATCAGTGACATTTTGAGTTAAGTAGGCATAGTGCGCGATCAGGTCGCGGCGGGCAGCGGGACTCCGGTAGACGGTTCCCATCAGGAGCGAAGTTTGCGTGTCTTTTTCACCTGGATCAATGCTTCCTGGCGGATTGCCTGCCAGTCCTCACGATTAAAAACAGTTTCCTCTCCCTGCAGGCCTTCGAGCAGCAGGCCTTCGAGATGTTCTTCGGCTTTGCGTTTCTCATCGGCGCGAATCAGTTCGCGCACATATTCGCTGACGCTGCTATAGCGGCCTTTGGCAATCTGCCCATCCACAAACTCCTTCAAGGGGGCAGGCAGCGATATGTTCATGCTTTGCATCTGATAGCTCCTGTGGAGCTTTAATATGCCATAAAATAGCACAAAATGCCAATTATGAGTGGCGCTTTGCGCTAAATTTTTCTGATTGTTAAATCTTATGCCGCTGGCCGGTACTTTACGGGTTCGTCGAAGATGAACTGACCGGTACGATCTTCGCTACTCGCGCCATGATTTTTTTGTCCTGCTCCGCCTGCTTCAGATCATAGGCCGCCTGCAATCGCATCCAGAATTCCGGTGTGCTGCCAAACAGCCGCGACAGCCGCAAACACATGACGGCTGACAATGGTTTACGCTCGGCCAGAATATCGTGCAGCATCTGGCGCGACACGCCCAGCGCCCTGGCGGCCGCCGTAACGGAAAGTCCGGAATCCGGCAGAATATCCTGTTTAAGAATTTCGCCCGGATGAATGGCCGGCATGCCATTTTTTTGCCCTAACATTTTCTGCCTCAATGGTAATCTTCCAAATCAATATCAATGGCGCTATCACCCGGCCAGCCAAAAGTAATTCGATAGTTGGCGCTGACGCGCACAGACCATCTTTTCGGGTTTCCCTGCAAACCATGAAAGCGTAAACCTGAAATGTTCATGTCTTCGGGCTGTACCGCCAGTTCCAGCATTTGAAGGATGCGTATGCATTTTCTAACTTGATCAGCGCCAATCCGGTGGCTCTTGCCAGTGCGCCAGATTTCCTCCAGCCCTTTATGTCTAAAGCTGCCGATCATTTTTCCGGAATGTAAGTCTTTTAGTTTACTTTGTAAACTGGTAATTTGACGCGCAATGCTTTCAGCTCACTTCGCCGTCAGCTGCAAAAACACATCCTCAAGATCGGATTCTTCTGTTGAGATGTCGGCGATGGGGATGCCGGCGTCCTTTATACGTTCAATCAGCATCATCACCGGCGTGTCAGCGGGGTTATATTGCACGGCCAGTTTGCCGTCGCGCAGCCGTTCCACATTAAGGCCAGCGAGGCTTGCGGGAACCTCGGCCACGGGATGGGCCGGGCTGATCACCAGCCGTTTGTCGCTAATGCGCGCCAGCAGTTGCGGCGTCGGTTCACAGGCGATGACCTCGCCATGATTGATGATGGCGATGCGGTCGCACATCGCCTCGGCCTCTTCCAGATAATGCGTGGTCAGCACAATGGTGGTGCCGCGCGCATTCAGGGTGCGCACATATTCCCAAAGCTGCTGGCGCAGTTCAACGTCCACGCCGGCTGTTGGTTCGTCGAGCACCAGAATGGGCGGGCTGTGCACCATCGCCTTGGCCACCAGCAGGCGCCGCCGCATGCCGCCGGACAGGGTGCGGGCATAAGCCTGCGCCTTGTCGGCCAAACCGAGCACTTCCAGAATTTCCGCCGTGCGCCGGTCGGCCTTGGGAACCCCATACATGCCGGCCTGCAAATCCAGCAGATCGAAGGGCGTAAAAAATGGATCGATGCTTAGTTCCTGGGGGACAATGCCAATGGAGACACGCGACTTGCGGGGGTTTTTGTCAATATCAAACCCCCAGATGCGGACCTGTCCGCTGTTTTTGATCACCAGACCGGCCAGAATATTGATAAAGGTTGACTTGCCTGCGCCATTGGGGCCGAGAAGGCCAAAGATCGAGCCACGCGGTATGTCGAGATCAATGCCTTTCAGCGCATGTTTGGGTTCACCGCCGCCCTGCCCGCGATAAAATTTCTGCAGATTGCGCGCCTCGATGGCGTTTTGGCCAAAGGCGGCATTTTCCTCAATCGATACTTTTGTGTTAGGCATAGGAATGGGTATCATTGGGCGGTAAGCCAGGTCAACGGAGAGTTCAGATATTGTCATGGAGACACAGGAAAGCCTGCAAACCGGCGGCAAACCGATTGGCCCCGGCGGCCATCTTTATCTGATCGACGGGTCGGGGTATATATTCCGGGCCTATCATGCGCTGCCGCCGCTGACGCGCAAGAGCGACGGGATGCCGGTGGGGGCGGTCAGCGGCTTTTGCAACATGCTGTACAAGCTGATCGAAGACACCAAGGCGGGCGAAACGGTTACCCATATTGCGGTCATCTTTGATTCCAGCCGGCAAACCTTCCGCAACGAAATTTATCCGGCCTACAAGGCCAATCGCGACGAACCGCCGGAGGATTTACGGCCCCAATTCGCCATCATCCGCGATGCGGTGCGCGCCTTCAATGTGGTGGCGGTGGAACAGCCGGGTTTCGAGGCGGACGATCTGATTGCAACCTTTGCCCGGCAGGCCCAGGCGCGCCAGGCGCGGGTGACGATCGTGTCATCGGACAAGGACCTGATGCAACTGGTGGGGGATGGCGTTGATATGCTCGATCCCATGAAGAACATTCATATCGGCCCCGACCAGGTGTTTGAAAAATTTGGCGTTGCGCCGGACAGGGTGGTGGACGTGCAATCCCTGGCGGGGGATGCGTCCGATAATGTGCCGGGCATACCGGGCATCGGGATCAAGACGGCGGCGCAGCTCATTCAGGAATATGGCGATCTTGACAGCCTGCTGGCGCGGGCGGGGGAAATCAAACAGCCCAAGCGCCGCGAAAGCCTGCTGGAACACGCAGAAATGGCCCGCATCAGCCGCGAGCTGGTGCGCCTGCGCGATGACGTTGTGTCCGGCGTCGAAATTGACAGTATGACGATACAGCATCCCGACCCGGCGCAGCTGCTGGGTTTTCTCACGGACATGGAGTTCCACACCCTGTCGCGCCGGATTGCCGCAGAAATGCGCGTGGAAGTTCCAAAACAAACCGGGGCGGCGCCGGCTGAAGCTGTCGTCCACACCATTGCCCAGGGTGAACGGGGCGCGCCGGGGGCGACACTGCCGGGGCTGGACGCGCGCATTGATCCGTCCACGTACGAAACTGTCCTCAGCATCGAGGCGCTGGACCGCTGGATTGCATCCGCGTTCAGGGTTGGGACAGTTATCGTCGATACCGAAACCAACTCACTGGATGCGATGCGGGCCGATCTCGTGGGCGTTTCGCTTTCAACAGCAACCGGCGTGGCGGGTGATATTCCTGTTGGCCATAGCGGCCCCGACGGCGACGGCGCCCTGTCGCTGGCTGGCGGCGCGCCGTCGCAGCTTGTGCGTGCTGAGGTTCTGGCGCGCCTCAAGCCGCTGTTCGAGGACCCCGGCGTGCTGAAGGTGGGGCAGAATCTGAAATATGACATGCTGGTGCTGGCGCGCTATGGCGTGCGCCTTACGCCCATTGATGACACCATGCTGCTGTCGTACGCCCTGGACGCCGGTTTGCACGGTCACGGCATGGATGAATTATCCAAACTGCATCTTGGGCATACGCCGATTGCCTTTAAGGAAGTTACCGGCAGCGGCAAGGAGAAGCGCACCTTTGACCGCGTGCCGCTGGATAAGGCAACCGAATACGCCGCCGAAGACGCCGATGTGACCGGCCGCCTGTTTCATATTCTAAAACCCCGGCTGATTGCCGAACATATGACCGGGATGTATGAGACGCTGGAGCGCCCGCTGGCGCCCATACTTGTGGAGATGGAGAGCACCGGCATCAGGGTGGATGCAGGCCTGCTGTCCCGCCTGTCATCGGAATTTTCCCAGCGCATGGCGCAATATGAGGATGAGATACATGCGCTGGCGGGAGAGAAATTCAATATCGCCTCTCCCAAACAGCTTGGCGAAATTCTGTTTGGCAAGCTTGGCATGGACGCGGGTAAAAAGACCAAGGGCGGCGATCAGTCCACCGGCGTTGACGTGCTGGAATCACTGGCGGCGCAGGGGCATGATCTGCCCGCGCGCATCATTGACTGGCGGCAATTATCCAAACTCAAGGGAACCTATACCGAAGCGTTGCTGGGCCATATAAATCCGGAAACCGGACGCGTGCATACCTCCTATTCCATGGCGTCGACATCCACCGGGCGATTGTCGTCAAACGATCCGAATTTGCAGAATATTCCGATACGCACAGAAGAGGGACGAAAGCTGCGCGAGGCGTTTATCGCGGCGCCGGGGCATAAACTGATCAGCGCCGATTACAGCCAGATCGAACTGCGAATTCTGGCCGAGATTGCAGGGATTGACGCGCTTAAACAGGCCTTCGCAAGAGGCGACGACATTCACGCCATTACCGCAAGCGAGATGTTCGATGTGCCAGTCAAGGACATGGACCCGGCCATACGCCGCCGCGCCAAGGCGATTAATTTCGGCATCATCTATGGAATTTCCGCCTTTGGCCTGGCCAATCAATTGCGCATTCCTCAGTCCGAGGCGCAGCGCTACATTGCGGCGTATTTCCAGAAGTTCCCCGGAATTCGAAATTATATGGACATGACGAAGAAAATTTGCCGTGACAATGGCTTTGTTACGACATTGTTTGGCCGCAAAATTCACTTTCCCGGCATCAATCAGAAAAATCCGGCGCACCGCGCCTTTTCGGAGCGCGCGGCAATTAATGCACCCATTCAGGGGTCAGCCGCCGACATCATCCGCCGCGCCATGATCCGCATGCCGGATGCGCTGCGGGGCGCAAAACTTCAGGCGCGCATGCTGCTTCAGGTGCATGATGAACTGGTGTTTGAAGTTCCAGATGAAGAAGTCGACGCCACCAAGCGCCTGGTTACCCGGATTATGGAACAGGCTGCCATGCCCGCTCTCGCAATCTCGGTGCCCTTAACCGTTGACGCCAAGGACGGCGATAATTGGGGCCAGGCGCATTAACCGGCTGTCATGCCGCGTGACGGGAAAGCACGGATTCAGGATCAATTCCGGCCTCGCGGAGCAAGGTGCGCAGTTCCTCGATTTTGGCTGAAGCGTCCGGATCGGCGGCGTTGCCTAGAAAGTTTTTAAGCGCGCCGGGATGACGGATATGGCCAAGCGCAAGACGTTGCGCCTGATCACGGGTTTTGCCCCGTGTCAGAAGGCCGGAAGCGGCGAGTTTCAGCAGCGCAATACATTTACCGACCGGGTTATCCTGGCCCTCGCTAACCCGCTCAAACAGATGATTTTGCTGAACAACCGAAAAACCAATCGAATCAAGATATTCTGATATCGACTGCTTGCGCGTAGCGTCCAGTTCCGATTGCAGGACCTTGTTTTGAAGTTCACATAACAGACGCAGACGCGCGGAGGCGGGCACGTCCTTGTTGGAAAAATATTGATTGAAGGCGGGGGCTTCCAGCATCGCCTGCAGAATATTTGTAAGCTTTCGCCTGCTGGTTTCCCCGACGATATTATCACCGATGAACAGTATGCGGCCTGCTTTTTCCGCCGGGTTCGCGGCCTCGTTCAGGAATGCGTCAAGGGTATCCGGCGAAATCAGGCGTTCGGATCTGGTGCGGAATGCCGCCAGAACCTCGTCATGGGGCAGCAGATTGCCGCAGGCCAGGACAACCTTTGACGCCAGCCGGCGTAAAAACCTGACTTCCAGATCGAGCGAGTCCTGGGAAAGACGTTTTGATCCCTCCAGTTCCTTTAGCACCCGCCGGATGATCGCTGTCCGGGCTTCCGGAAGATCACCCCGGCCAAAATGCATGTTAAGGGCGGCGATTCCCGGCGTCTCGATTTTAGTGGCGTCAAGCAATCCGCTGGCGAGTTCCACCAGATGTTGCAGCGTGCTGCCCAGGTCTGGCTGCGTGCCGATAACTTCCTTGATCGCCGAGGAGGCGGACAGAATTTCCGACACATACCCGTCAATGATCCGCAGACAGAAAGTGCTCAGGGCAGGGTCGTCCAGGGGAACCTCGCCGATGAACGCCATCATGCGGACCAGCTTGCAATCCCAGTCCTCGCAATCCTGAAGATGCGCCGTGATTGCAGCGTTAAACAGATATTCCCGCCGCGGGTCGTTTGCCAATTGCCCGGCCAACTCTGCAATGCCCTTGTCCTTCAGGCTTGGCAGGCGGTTCTTGTTGCGGTCGACATAAACCATCACCATGGCGTCGCCGACCAGTTTGTGCAGCGTTTTTACCCGTTCGCCAACCGTGCCTTCACCCGCATGCGACTGTGCGATGGCCATTTTTTGCACGGCCGCCTGCAATACAGTGCCCGTGCTTTCCAGGCGTTCCAGATTAGAGGGGCTGTGCAGCAGTTCCAGCGAGGTGATTTTCCAGCGATTCAGACTATCCTGTAACAGACGCACAATCGATTTGCGCCCCTCATAGGAATACAGATCAAGCGGCGTGAAACAGGGAAGCGAGTCGACGGCGTCGGTTTTACCGGCGCCATTCTTTGGTGAATCAGTATCGCCTTCGTGAAAGATGCGCACGGACAGATAATTACCATCCTCGCCCAGGGTTTCTTTCATGACCTGCACGGAAGTGCCGCCGCCCACAAGTTCATTCGCCTGGTTAAGGGCCTTTTCACGGGACTCGAGCGCACCGTAAAACTGCCATTTACCCCGTGGAGGTTTGATGTGGATTTCGTAATGTATCTGGCCGCTGGTCATAACGCGCCTCTTTATAGAATATTGCAGGCATATTAAGAGGTGTGCGTTAATAGACCGTGAACGGTTGTTGAGCGTTCGCAGTTCATATTTCTTATCAATAAGTTAGCGGGGAATCGGATGCCGGGTTTGATGCGCTTCGGCTATGTGGCGGCATGGCTGGCCATGAGCGGCGCAGGAATACTAACCTGCCAGGCGGCGCCCGGAGGGGTGATCGCGGAAAATTTGCGCGCCCCGCCCGGATTTGAGATCACGCACTATGCCAGCGGGATACCGGGTGTGCGCATGCTGCATTTCACGGCGTCGGGCGCATTGATCGCAAGTGTGCCGGGCCGTGGCCGCGTGATTTTGCTGTCACCGGGCGCCATGGGCGCAGCGCCTGAAATTCATGTCCTGCTGGATGGGCTGAACGGGCCCCACGGTGTTGATCTGCACGAAGACCTGTTGTACGTGGCGGAAGAAGACGCCGTTGGGCGCATCGCATTTAATGAGAAGACTGGCATGGTTGAAGGCGGCTATCAACGCATCATCACCGGTCTTCCGGAAGGAGCCGGGCATTCAACAAGAACGGTACGGGTTGGACCCGATGAAAAATTGTACGTAACTGTTGGCTCAAGCTGCAATGCGTGCATTGAAGTTGATCCGCGCCGCGCCGCCATGCTGCGCTATGATCTGGATGGCGGCAACGGCGTGGTCTATGCTGAGGGCCTGCGCAATCCGGTCGGGTTTGACTGGCGGCCATCAGACGGAACCCTGTTCGCCACAGATAATGGCCGTGATCAGCTGGGCGATGACCTGCCGCCGTGCGAGCTGAACCTGATAGAACAAGGCGGGCATTACGGCTGGCCCTATGCCTATGGCGATAATGTTCCTGATCCGCAATATGGCCCGGGCGCGCCGGAAATAATCGCCAGGGCAAAATCCCCGGTATTTGAATTTCGCGCCCATAATGCGCCGCTGGGGATCATTTTTGTCCGCAACTCCGTAGCGCCCGAGCTATTGCGCGGCGCGGCGCTGGTGGCGCTGCATGGCTCGTGGAACCGGAGTTCCAAAGATGGTTACAAGGTTGTAATGCTAAACTGGCGCGCGGACGGGAAAATCGAAGCGCGTGATTTTGTCTGGGGGTTTCTCAAAAACGGCAAAGTGTCGGGGCGTCCGGTGGATATTGCCGAGGGGCCGGATGGCGCCTTTTACATCTCGGATGATTATGCCGGAACGATTTATCGCGTTGCTGAAATTGCGCACTGAAAGCGTGTTTTTCCCGCTGGGTCTGGTAATATGCCGGGACAGGATAATTTCACAGGAGCCGGGAAAATGCGCTTAACGACCCCAAGGGTAAAACCGTTGCAGGACAGTGAACTGAGCGTAGAACAGCAGGAAATCATGAAACCGCTGACCCGCAATGGCCGCGTATTTAATATTTTCCGTTCCATGATCAATCACCCCGTACTGTTTAAGAACTGGCTGACCTTTGCAAATTATGTTCTGAGCAAGCGCAGCAGCATTTCGGCGCGTGACCGCGAAATCGCCATTTTGCGCATTGGCTGGCTGTGCCGGGCGGAATATGAATGGGCGCAGCATGTGATCATCGGCAAGGCCGCAGGCATTACGGATGCCGAAATTGATCAAATTGCAGCGGGGCCGGACGCGCCGGGCTGGGATGCGTTTGACGCCGCCATTGTGCGCGCCGCTGATGATCTGTACAAGGACAAAATCGTCAGTGACGCCACATGGAAAACATTATCCGGACGGTATAATGAAGCGCAAATGATGGATCTGGTTTTTGCGGTCGGCCAGTATAATCTGGTGTCGATGGCGCTGAACACGATGGGCGTGCAACTGGACCCGGGCCTTGCGGGTTTCAAGAAATAATGGATGCCGGGGCCTATTTTAACAGCGTCGAGGCGCGCAGCCGGCGCGTGGAAACCCCGTGCGGTGACGGGCGAATGGTGTGGCGCATTTGGGGTGAAGGCGCGCCGCTGGTGTTCATTCACGGCGGCGCCGGGGCCTGGTCGCACTGGATACGCAACATCCCGGTATTTGAGCGTGACCGCATGGTGATTGTGCCGGATTTGCCGGGACTGGGGGATAGCGCATCGCCGCCCAAACCCTATACGCCAGAAAGCATTGCAAAAATTGCCGCCGATGGTCTGCATCAGGTGCTGCCGCCCGATGGGCAGTTTGATATTGCGGGGTTTTCGTTCGGCGGCATGATCAGCGGTCTTATCGCCAGACAGCACGGGGCGCGGGTGCGCACGTTGACATTGATGGGAGCGAGCGGCCTTGGCGGCAAGTTTGGCAATATCGGGGCGCCGGTAAAACTGCCGCTGGATGGCGCACCGGAAGAAATGGCGGCGGCGCATCGGCATAATCTGCTGGCGATCAAGCTGCACAACCCGGAGAAAGTTGATGACTACGCCATGCACATGCAGGCCACGAACGCGCCGCGCACCCGTATTCTTAGCCCGGAACATGCCCTGAGCCATAAACTGCGGGACGCGCTGCACGAGATACCCGCAAAAATATGCAGCA
Source organism: Alphaproteobacteria bacterium (assembly GCA_040081735.1). Lineage (GTDB taxonomy): Bacteria > Pseudomonadota > Alphaproteobacteria > UBA11222 > UBA11222 > UBA11222. The sequence goes on from JBEBFX010000018.1 coordinate 26,495, forward strand.
TCTGGGGAGAGTTTGATATTTTCTCGCCCTATTTGCAGGAGCGGCGCGAAATCATCGCCAGCATTCATCCGTCTGCGGAGTTTCATATTGTCCCCGGGGCCGGGCATTGGGTGCAGTTCGAGGAAGCCGATGCGGCCAATGCGCTGCTGCGCCGGTTTATTGCGTGAGCAAAAAATTCGGTCTTTGACCATGCGGTTATTGGGAAGTATCCCAGTTTGAATTTCCGGCTTCGCCCGCTCACGACATTGCTTTTCTGTTAAGCTGTGGTAAAATCTGATGTGCCGGAAATGGCGGATCGGTATGGTTAGCCCGATCACTCCTGATCAGGAGTTTAGACCTTCGCATCGGCGTCGAGTCCCGCGGCCCTAAAATGCTGGCGCAGTGTGCGTCAGCGAATGAAAGGGTGCGTATAATGCAGCAACAAATTTCAGTAATCACGCTTGGTGTCATTGATCTTGCGCGTTCGCGCCGGTTCTATGTGGATGGATTTGGCTGGAAGCCGGTATTCGAGAACGAGGAGATCGTTTTCTATCAAATGAACGGCCTGATGCTGGGAACCTGGCTCCAACCGGCGTTGGAGGGCGACATGCGGACAGGGGTTGACCTGTCACGGCCCGGAGCATTTGCGTTGGCGCACAACGTTCCGGCCAAGGGCGACGTGCAGATCGTCATTGCGCAACTGGCTGCCGCAGGAGGAAAAGTCTTGAGAGAGGGCGATGCACCGCCGCACGGCGGATTTCGCGGATACGTCACTGATCCCGACAATCATGCGTGGGAGATCGCATGGAACCCGGCCTGGACAATCGATGATCGCGGTTTAGTGACATTCGGCTAGCCCGCATTTTGAGAGGGAGCGGACATTGACAAACATCCGCTCCCTCAGCCTATGTATTGAAACTGAGACTTTGCCGCAGATCGCTATGGCTTGAAATCCCGCCACCGTCCCTGTACGCTCACGGCAAGTAATTCGTGCCCGTGAAGCCTGCAGATTTTCGGGCTTGCGCGGGCCTCAATTCCCAAATCTGAAAGGGTGAATTCCATGGGTATGCAAGCGGCGAAGAACTGCCTCGATCTCGGCCTCGTTGTCCGCGATCGGCGGCATCGGGCTGCCGATGG
>JBEBFX010000154.1:0-7875 GCA_040081735.1 Alphaproteobacteria bacterium
GCCCAGAGGGCATCCGCAATCTGATCTGGTCGCTGGCGACACTTGCCGGCGGCGCTGTCGTGGGAATTGGTTTGCTGCTGGCGGCGCGCCGCACCAAGGCCTCAAATGATCAGGCCGACGCAGCCTTAAAACAGTCTGAGACGGCTCTAAGACAGGCCGAACTGGCGTTTGAATCCCAGGTCACCGAACGGTTCACCAAAGCGGTGGAACAGTTGGGGCATGAAAAACGCGCCGTGCGGCTGGGCGCGATATACGCGCTTGAGCGCATCGCCAAAGATAGCCCGCGCGACCGTGACACGATTGTGGAAACCCTTGCCGCCTATATTCGTGAACTTGCGCCGTGGCCGCCGCTCGATGAAAAAGGCAAGCCGCTGGATGACGCCGCGTTGAAAATTGAAAAAGACCGCACCGGTATGCGAGCACCCATCGACATTGCTGCGGCACTGACTGTCATTTGCCGCCGACTTGAAGACGATAATAACAAACGCAACACTATCAATCTAAACAATATAGACCTGCGCGGTCTCGACATGTCAAAACTTAATCTTAGCTGGATAAATTTGATGGAATCCAACCTTTCCTGGAGTTCATTAAGAGATGTAAATCTGAACGTTACTGCCCTTGGTTGGTCGGACCTAAGCTACGCTTCCCTGATTGGGGCAAAATTAGAACGAACGTACATGACTTCTACTAATCTACTGAAAGTGGATAACCTAACCCAACAACAGATCGACGGCATTCGCTATCTTCGCGATAATCCCCCTAAGAATCTACCAGAGGGTCTGGTCCTGCCCGCACCTTATGACGGATGACAGGGGTGATGGCATGGTCCATATATCGAAGGGTTGACGCGTCCTTTTCCTCGTCATTGCGAGGCGCGGTACGCGCCGTGGCAATCCAGAGCCACAAACACAGGCCTACCGTGTGACACTGGATCGCCACGTCGCTTCGCTCCTCGCAATGACACCGTACTGTGTTGACCTGAAACAGAAAGCCCCAAGGCTGGCCGATGCGCACGAAACGCCCAATTTATCCAATCCATCCCGGCCGGATACTGGCCGATGAACTGGCCGAACTTGAAATGACGCCGGCTGGATTGGCGCGCGCGTTGCGTGTTCCTTCAAACCGGATTTACCAGATTGTTTCCGGCCAACGGGCGATAACCGCCGACACCGCCCTGCGGCTGGAACAATGGCTGGGCGTGGAGGCCGCGTTCTGGTTGAACCTGCAAAAAAGCTATGAGCTTGACCTTGCGACAGAGCAATCCGGCGCTGAAATCAAACGCACTGTTGCGCGAAGAAAATCAACGCCTCAGGACAGGGCACCGGAAGCAATACCGTAACAGCATGCTTCACGCCAGAATTTCCGCCCCAACCATCACCAGCCCGATTGTGGCGATGTTCCATGAAAAAGTGCGCAGCCAGGGAATTCCCAGTGCGTACAAAGGCAAAAATAGAATACGGCCCGCAAGGTAAATCCGGCCGCCGAGCAGGCTCCAGTATCCGGCCTCGCCCGACACATGCACGATCAGCACAAGCGCCGCAAAGACCGGAAAGGTTTCCAGAAAGTTCCATTGCGCGCGCTGCAACCGGGCCGCAATCCCGGTTGGCTGTATATTTTCATCACGTGCGCCGACAGAATAGGCGTTGCCCACCTGTGCTTTGAAGGCGAAGCTCGCAACAGAAAGATGCACAAGGCCCAGTAGACCGGCCCAGAACAATATCCAGAGATCGTGCGTCATTGATGCCTCGGCGTCTGGGCCGGACGTAGGGTGCGCGGGGAATCAGACCCCGCGCACCCGGTCCAGTCAGCGCCTCACGAATCGGCCCAGTTGGGTTTGCGTTTTTCGGCGAAGGCGCGGGGGCCTTCGATGTAATCCTTGCTTTTGGCCAGGGCTGTCATCCCGGCGTATTTGCCATTGGAGGCGGCCTCGATGCCGGCCATCGCCAGCCCCTGCATCGACATTTCCTTGGAGGCGCGCACCGACATGGGCGAACATTCCATGATCAGCGCGGCCCAGCGTTTGGCCGCGTTCATGACATCCGCATGGGGGACCACTTCGTTGACAAAGCCAAGGCGCTGGCCTTCTTCGGCCGATACGCGCCGCCCGGTCAGGATCATGCCCATGGCCTGCTTCAGGCCGATCTGGCGCGGCAGACGGTGCACGCCGCCCGCACCCGCCGCCAGCCCGACCCTGGGTTCCGGCAGGGCGAAAATCGCCTTGTCCGAGGCGACGATAATGTCGCAGGCGATGGCGATTTCCATGCCGCCGCCCATGGCCACGCCGTTTACCGCCGCAATCACCGGCTTGAACATGTCATAGCGCGCCGTCAATCCGGCAAAGCCTGTTTTGGGAATGTCCATCTTGCCGCCGGACGCGGTATTTTTCAGATCGTTGCCCGCGCTGAAAGCGCGGTCGCCTGCGCCGGTGATGATCGCCACCCACTGGGACGGATCGGCGGCGAAATCGTCAAACACTTTTTCCAGTTCAAAATTCGCCGCCGGATGCAGTGAATTCATCACGTCGGGGCGGTTCATGGTGACGATGGTCATTTTGCCGTCGCGTTCAACCTTGCAGAATTCGTAATTCGCCATTGGGTTCTCCCTGTTGTTGTTCAGTTATTCTGGTTTCAGTCTAGCGGTAGCGGGTATCGGGCGCCAGTTCCGCCCTGAAACGCCGCCAGTTCTCGACATAGCCGGCAGCGGAGCGGGTAAAGCCCTCGATCTCCTCGGGCGTCGCCATCCGCGCCACCTTGCCGGGCGATCCCATCACCACCGAGCCATCGGGAATTTCACGCCCCGGCGGGATGAACGAATTGGCCCCGATCAGGCAATTGCTGCCCACTTTGACCCGGTCGAGAAGGGTGCTGCCCATGCCGATCAGGGTATTGTTTCCGATGACGCAGCCATGCAGGATGGCCCTATGCCCGACGGTCACATAATCGCCCACGATGCAGGGCGCGCCCATTTCGGTATGCAGCACGCAATTGTCCTGCACGTTGGAGTTTTCACCAATGATTACCGGTTCATTATCGCCGCGCAGCACCGCGCCAAACCAGACGCTGGCGTTGTTTTTCAACATGATTTTTCCCATGACCTGGGCGTTGGGCGCAATCCAGTAGTCTTCGTTCTGTGTTTCCAGGCCGTCTTCGCCCAACCGGTAAATCGCCATTCTGCGCTAAATCCTCCTAGATTGGATACGACATCACTGTTGCATATATGCCCTTACTGGTCAAAGATAGGGATAGAAAAATACCAACAGAGAGGGAATGACCGATGGCGATGCCAATAGAGAAACTAGTGAGTATCATCCGCAAAAACAATGCAGGCGGCGGAGAAGGCGGCGGCAGTAAGCCCCCCCTTGCCAAGATCCGCGAAGGTATGGAAAAGACCGCGTTCCCGGTGGCGCCGGACGTAAAATGCGAAGCTGTAAAAGTCGCCGGGCGCGACGCCGAATGGGTCAGGGCGCCGGGTGTCAAGGACGGCTATGCGATCCTTTATCTGCACGGGGGCGGCTATGTGATGGGCTCGATCAATTCCCATCGTTCGCTGGCGGGCGAAATTTCCCGCGCGTCCAAAGCGGCGGTTCTGCTGCTGGATTACCGGCTGGCGCCGGAAAACAAATTCCCGGCGGCTGTTGAGGACGGCGTGGCCGGTTTCAAATATCTGCTGGACCAGGGCTTTGAACCGGCCAAAACCGCCATCGGCGGCGACAGCGCGGGCGGCGGTCTGGCGGCGGCGACCCTCGTGGCGTTACGCGATCAGAAATCACCCCTGCCGGGTGCGGGCATTCTGATCAGTCCGTGGGCGGACCTGACCTGCTCCAACCCCAGTTACAAGACCCGCGCAGCAGCGGATCCGATGATCGCTCCTGATGGTCTGGACGGCATGACCACCTCTTATCTTGGCAGCGCCAGCCCGGTGCATCCGCACGCATCACCCGGTTTGGCCGACCTGACCGGACTGCCGCCGCTGCTGATCCATGTGGGCGACGCAGAAGTGCTGCTGGATGATTCCATCCGGCTTGATCAAAAGGCCAGGGCCTGCGGCGTCGACAGCACCCTGGAAGTCTGGCCCAAAATGGTCCATGTCTGGCACGCCTTCCATCCCCTGCTGGATGAAGGCAAGCAGGGCATCGAGCGCATCGGCGAATATCTGCGCGGCAAATGGGGCATGTAAGCTGAAGCAGCACCCGGCCGGATATCTCCGTTCCTCCGGCCGGTCCGTTCTCTTTTTTTAAGGGTGTGGAATGCGATCTGCCTGAACTTTTATCCGTCTGGCCCGCCGTGTTCCACGCCGCCAATGACCCAACCACATACATAAAGGAAAATCACATGGCCGGAAAAGAACTGCAATCCGTTCTGGAAATGCTTAAGGCGAACCCGCTCAACCCCAGCGCCTCACTGCCGGAACTGCGCGGCTGGTTCGAAGGCTCCATGGGCCAGATGCCTACTGTGCCCAACACGAAGGTCACGCCTGTCACGGTTGACGGCATAGCCTCGGAATGGGTGGACGCCCCCGGTGCGCGCGCCGATCACGCCATTCTGTATCTGCATGGCGGCGGCTATGTGATCGGATCGTGCGCCACCCATCGCTCGCTGGCCAGCAAGTTGTCGGAAGCCAGCAAGGCGCGGGTTCTGGTTATCGATTACCGCATGGCGCCGGAAGCGCCGTTTCCTGCCGCCGTAGATGATGCGGTCAAGGCCTATCGCTGGCTTCTGGCGCAAGGCCTGTCGCCTTCAAAACTGGCGATTTCCGGTGACAGCGCCGGCGGCGGCTTGACACTGGCGACCAGTGTCGCCCTGCGTGACGCCGATGTGGCGCTGCCGAAGGCAATCGCCATGCTTAGCCCGTGGACCGATATGACCGGCACTTCGGAAACCATGACCACCCGCGCCAAAGTGGACCCGATGGTTCAGAAAGAAGGGCTGGTGGGAATGGCCGGCATGTATCTGAACGGCAAAGACGCAAAAACCCCGCTGGCTTCGCCGCTGTTTGCCGATTTAAAGGGACTGCCGTCCATGCTGATCCAGGTGGGTGATCACGAAGTGCTGCTGGATGACAGCCGCAGCCTGGAGAAAAAGGCCAAAGCGGCGGGCGTTGACGTAACCCTGGAAGTCTGGGACGAGATGATCCATGTCTGGCAGCTGTTCCATCCGATACTGCCCGAAGGCGTCAAGGCGCTGGAAGGCATTGGCGGTTACCTCAACAAGAAATGGGCGGCGTAGAACGCTAAAAAACCCAGAATATCAGGCCCCTGACTTTGGGGGCCTGATATCAGGTCAGTGCGCCGCCCGGCCAGATACGGCGAAGACGCAGGGCGCACAGGCAGCCCAGGGCGCACAACGCCGCCATGCCGAGAAACGCAAGGCTGCCGAACGCCGTAAACGCAAAACCCGATGCATAGGTTACGCCGCCGATCACAATGCCCGTCGATACGGCGGCATAGACGCCTTGCGCCGTTACCGCCAGATGCGCAGGCGCGGCGCGGGTAATGAACTGCATGGCGGCCAGATGCGTGGCCCCGAATGTAAACGCATGCAGGCATTGCAGCGGAACCAGCAGCCAGATAGCGGGATTGAACGCCGTCAGCGTCCAGCGCAGCACACCCGCCGCCCCGCCAAGCGCCAGTAACGTCGCCGGACCGAACCGCGACGTCACGCGCGTGGAAAAAGCAAACAGCAGGATTTCAGAAATAACCCCGAGCGCCCACAAAATACCGATCAAAGAACTGCCCAGTCCAAGGCGCTGCCAGTTCAGGGTGCCGAATGTGTAATAAACCGCGTGGGCCGCCTGGATGAACGCGCCTGCGGCCATGAATAATAAAAACCGCCGGTCACGGCATAACACCAACGCTTCGCGCCACCCGGCGCGCCGCCGCGCTGTACCGGGCGCAGTCACAGATTCCTGCGGCAGCAGCAACGCCGCGCCAACCGTAAGGGCGCAGCCAGCCAGAACCATGGGTAAAATCATTTCATGCCCGGCGCGCGACAGAACATATCCCCCGGCCATGCTGGCCGCGATAAAACTGATCGAACCCCACAGCCGGACCCGGCCATAATCAACGCGGCCCTGTGCAGACTGGGCAAGGGTGAGCGTGTCAACCAGCGGCATGATCGAGGGGATCAACGTGCTGGTCAGCAATGTGACCAGAAAAATCGCTGCAAACGAATGCGCCAGGGAATACAGCGCAAAACTCAGCCCAAGCAAACCCGAAAACAGGATGATCTGCGCGCGCCGCCGCCCCACACGATCAGATGCAAACGCAATCAGGGGGCCGCTGACGACGCGCAGCACCATGGCCGAACCGGTTAACAGGCCGATGTCCCCGGCGCTTAATCCGCGCGCCGTCAGCCACACCGGCCAGAACGGCATATGCACGCCCGCAACCACGAATATTGCGAAATAGTAAAACGCCAGACGGAAAGAATGCCCAAAAAACCCGCGCATCAGGAATGCTTGTTATCCGGCAAAACGCGGCATCACTTTAGTGGCGTAAAGTTCCAGTGACTTCATCAGCTTGGCGTGCGGGATCAGGCCATTATAGGCCCAGGCGAACAGCCAGCGCGCCGGCAGCCGTTTCAGCAACGCCTCCATCTGGCGGCAAACCGTATCAACGCTGCCCACCAGTGCGTACCCCATATTCATGAAATCGCCCGGCGCCAGCGTGTTTTCGCCCGTGTCGGGGTCCAGCATGCCCTTGGCGAAATCAAACGGTTCAAACCACGAATTGTTGCAATAATATCCGGAATCGAGCCATAGTTTTGTGGCCTCTTCATCCGTGTCGGCGATCACCACATCGCGCAACACGCCCAGCCCTTCGCCGCGCGGATTGCCGGTTAATTCCTGGTACAGATCAAACAGCCGGTCTTCAAGTTTTGGATGTAATGGCGGCAACACCGCCGTCGCCCCCTGCGCCGCGCACCAGCGGATGCTGCGCTCGGACGAGGCAAACGGCTGAAATATCGGCGGATGCGGTTTTTGCAGCGGCTTTGGCACAACGCCAATGGCCTTGACGACGCCGTTTTCAATACCGGCGCCGTATTTATTGGTAAACTCGATATTCCATGGCGTATCGCCGGGCGGAATGCGCCAGTATTTACCCTGGTAGCTGAGCATATCCTCGGTCCAGGCTTTTTTGATGATGGTGTAGCATTCCTCAAACGCCGCACGGTTTGCGTCATCGATGGCGTCATGCTGGTGCGGGCGCGCCCCGTGAATGCCGTGATTTTGCTGCGCCATAGTGTCAACCCAGCGCCGCTGATAACCGCGCGCGAAGCCTGCGCAGGCGCGGCCCCCCGTCATGTGATCCAGCATGGCGATATCCTCGGCAACGCGGATCGGATTGTTGGCGGGCAAAACAATGCCAAGCTGTCCGACGCGCAGGCGTTTCGTCTGCATGCCGATGAACAGATCCAGCATGATCGGATTATTGGAAACTTCAAAGCCTTCCACATGGAAATGATGTTCGGTAAAACTGATGGAATCATAGCCCGCGTCATCCGCCAGCTTCGCCTGCTCGGTTATTTCCTTCAGCATCTGCTGATACAGCTCCGGCCGCAGGCCCGCCATGCCCTCTTCCATCTGTGCCTTGTTGCCCACAGAGGGCAAATAAAATAAGGATGTTTTCATGCTGGCAGCTCCTGAAAATTTTTACGCTAGACCATGTTCGAATCGGACGGAATCGCCCCTGGCGATCCCGTCCGATTCGTAAAACATGGTCTATCTGATAATTTAGAGCAATTTTTCCTTTTATGATTGAACCTGTTGGTTCAATCATAAAAGGAATTGCTCTAGGCGCCCGGCGCCAGTTCCGCGAGCAGCACTTCATCGGCCATGCGGCCCCCTTCCGGGGGTATCGCCTGAAGGCAGACA
>JBEBFX010000300.1:0-1989 GCA_040081735.1 Alphaproteobacteria bacterium
CAATGATCCGCGATTACGCAGCGTCAAAACAGATCCGGCAGCGTGCTGTAACAGATGAAGAAATCCAGCTGCGCTGCCTTATTCCGATGGTCAATGAAGGCGCGAAAATCCTCAGCGAAGGCATCGCCATCCGCGCCAGCGATATCGATACTGTCTGGGTGCATGGCTATGGCTGGCCGGTGTATCGCGGCGGGCCGATGCACTGGGCGAACAGCATCGGGCTGGACAACATCGTGGCGCGCATGGGTGAATTCGCGAAAGACGATGCGGCGTTCTGGACGCCTGCGCCCCTGCTGCTGGAACTGGCGGCGAAGGGCGGCGGGTTCAAATAACCCGCCGCCAAATCGCTTACCCGCGCAGAAATTCTTCGCATCGCGCCCGCGCGGTGCGTCCCAGTTGCGTTGGCAACAGGGTGAAACCATGCGGGCCGCCCGGATAGACGGCAAGTTCGGCGCGGTTGCCGCCCGCAATCCAGCGCGCGTACATGAACAGCGAATCATCGCGCAGCAGATCGGCCGTGCCGATGGTGAACAGCGCCGGGGGCAGGTTCGAGGCATCGGCATAAAGCGGCGAAACATCGGGCAAGCGCACCTTGTCCGGCGTCACGAAGTGATTGATGCACCATTGCATCGTTGGCGTCGTTAGGATCAATGGTTCGCTGCCCCAATTGGCGGCGCTGGGCGTCATGCCCAGATCAAACACGCCAAACACCAGATTGGCGCCCGCATATCCCGTATAGCCATGCCGGTCGCGCATCCGCAAAATAGTGACGGCCGATAAATGCCCGCCCGCCGATTCACCGCCGATAAAAATCCTTTCGCTGCCAAACTCCCGTTTGGCGTTTTGCACTAACCAGAGGGCTGCCGCCTCGCAATCATCGGGGCCTGCCGGGTATGGGTTTTCCGGCGCCAGCCGGTAATCAACGCTGACTACCGCAAGATTACAGTTGCTGGCAATGTTTTCGAGCATTTTATCCTGCCCGTCCGCGCTGCCCACAACCCAGCCGCCGCCATGAATATGAAAATAAATTCCTTCGATCCTGTCCGGCGCAAAAATACGCAGGGTAAGTGGCCCGGACGGCCCGGGAATGGTGCGGGTTTTGGCCATATCGGAATAAACGATGGGCCCCAACGGCCCACGCCCGCGGGCGCGGCTGGCGCGCGATTCCTCGGGGGTCAGTTCATGCCCAGGTCTGGCGGCGGCCATGGTTTTGATGATCGATTGATTGAGTTCACCGGTTTCCGCATCCACTGTTTGCTTTGCATAGGTCAGGGGATCCCAGGGATCATGGTTTTGCATATTGGCCTCATATAAAGAATAATGGACTGAACAATATCATCCCGGATCAGTAAATCACCAGTATCACGCACGGCACAGCGTAGCGTAATGTCTGGCGGTCACAAGCTAGCCTCGCAGAAACGCCTCGCAGCGGGCGCGGGCGGCGGCCCCCATCTGCGTTGGAAATGCCGTGAAGCCGTGCGCGCCGCCGGGATAGACGGCAAGTTCAGCCCGGTTGCCGCCTGCGATCCAGCGCGCATACATGAACAGACTGTCATCGCGCAGCGGGTCGCGGGTGCCGACGGTGAACAGGGCCGGCGGCAGATTTGACGTATCCGCATAAAGCGGAGAAACTTCCGGCGAGCGGGCCTTGTCCGATACCCCGAAATGATCGATGAACCAGCGCATCACCGGCGTGTTGATGATCAGCGGTTCGCCGCCCCAATTCGCGGCGCTGGGCGTCAGACCCAGATCAAATACGCCAAACACCAGATTGGCGCCGGCAAAGCCTGTATATTTATGGCGGTCCCGCATGCGCAGCACTGTCAGCGCCGCCAGGTGCCCGCCAGCAGATTCGCCGCCGATGAAAATCCGGTCCGCGCCAAATTCACGTTTGGCATTGGCAAGCAGCCAGACCGCCGCCGCCTCGCAGTCATCGGGCCCCGCCGGGAACGGATGTTCCGGCGCCAGACGGTACTCCACGCTTACCAC
>JBEBFX010000301.1:0-1977 GCA_040081735.1 Alphaproteobacteria bacterium
CCGAGCCGTTCAACTTCGGCGCCGCGCCCGATCAGGGGATCAATACGCCCCTCTTTGGCGCGGGCATTGAGAGTGACGCAATAGGCTGACAGGGCGTCGCCCCCCTGTTTGGCCGATTTTTCCTGGCGTGGTTGTTCATTGGCGCCTTTCACTGGCTTACCCTCAGACATACCGGGCACTTTTGCAATGCCATGGGAGATATAATTTACCGCATCATAGCGGGTCATTTCCTGCTCCTGCAGGAAGTATGCGGCATGACTTTCACGTTCCGCAAATATGGCCACCAGGACATTGCCCCCGGTGACTTCTTCGCGGCCGGAAGACTGCACATGAATAACCGCGCGCTGGATCACACGCTGGAATCCTGCGGTCGGTTTCGCCTCTTCACCATTATCGACAATCAGGGACGACAGTTCGTTGTCGATGTAATTTTCGAGGTTCTGCTTGATCACATCAAGATTGACGCCGCAAGCGCGCATCACCGCGTTGGCTTCCTTGTCATCGAGCAATGCCAGAAGCAAATGTTCGAGGGTGGCGAATTCATGCTTGCGCGAGCTGGCGCTGGCGATTGCACGATGCAGGCTTTCTTCCAGGCTGCGGGATAAAGAAGGCACGTTGGCTACCTATTCCTTTTCCATGGTGCACTGTAACGGGTGCTGGTTCTGTCTCGAATAATCTATCACTTGCGTAACTTTGGTCTCGGCCACTTCAAAGGTGTAAACACCGCAGATACCGACCCCCTTTTGATGAACATGCAGCATGATCTTCATAGCCTCGGACCGGTCCTTGTTGAAGAACTGCTCCAGAATATGCACCACAAACTCCATCGGCGTATAGTCGTCATTCAACAATAGCACCTTATACAAAGAAGGCTTCTTTGTTTTTGGCCTTACCTTCGTGACGACGCCTGTGCGGCTATCCTCGTCATTGCCGGCGTCATTATCCCTGGCCATTGAAACGGGCCTGATTTCAGATCGGATCGTCATATGCGGTGATTGAGCCCTTCTGCGTCTATAGTCAGTATCACTATGATCATATATTATATTACGATGTTGCTCCTGCCAAACAAACAGCTAATGTGCGCGCGATAATTTGTCCCGCAACAGCATTTGCAAGATCATCAGAATTATGAGACCTCGCTTGGGACCGGCGACCTTCCCGGCGCTGCGTTAACAGGGACGCAGGCGTGAGCAATGTGCATCAGGAATCGAGAAATTCCACCCTTTAATCGCCAATTGCCAAGGTGATGTCACTATGATTAGCACTCTATTAATACATGTATAATAAATTTACACACGTATTAATAGAGGGCGTGAATAATGAAGCCCCACACTCACGGGATTCTGCCTCCCAGCCAGGATTTAAGGCGCCGAATCGGGGGCGCCTTAAAACCCCTGACAGATAATCAGATTGAACAAGTTCAGGCCAAGCTTGAGGGCCTTGCCAACGGTATGGGAGACTGGCTCAGAAGCGATCTGGATCGGCTTGACGCCGCCCGTGACGCATTTCTCGGCGACCGGCAATCTCAAGACCTGATCCGGAATTTACACAGGGCGTCGCATGATTTAAAGGGTCTGGGGCATACTTACGGCTTCCCCATTGTCTCGGTTATCGCAGATACCCAATGTAAATCTATCAATGTTTTAGTAGATAAAGGCGATCTTCCGGCTGATCTGATCAACGCCCATGTTGATGCGCTGCTAGCTGCCGTCAGGCTTAACATTCGCAAAACCGACAGCTTTTCCGCTGCGGAACTGCCGAGCGGCCTGACCAGGCTGACTGAAATGAAAACATCCTGAAATTGCTGTCAGCTAGCGGAAAGAATTGCCCGGCAATACCCTCTGGGCGGCTGATATTTCCTCCCCCTGATTTTTGGCGTCGCCCATTTAAAAAAATAATTATAGTTAAATCAATTAATTATAGGAATATTCTCATGTTAAATAAGTGGCATGATGGTTGCTTCCCTACTGCTTAGTG
>JBEBFX010000155.1:0-7817 GCA_040081735.1 Alphaproteobacteria bacterium
TACAGCAGAAACATCTTCAAAATCCCCCAGCGGCATCATGAGGGGCGCAAGCCGGTCATCGGCGGCCCCCGTCTGGGTGATGGCGGCGCTCAGCCCATCCCGCCACCCGTTTGCTTCCCACAACAACCTTCCCGGCAACCCGTCATAGACCGGTATAACGAGTACGGCTCTGGCGCCGGTTTCGCTGTGGCGCACATTGCTCCGCCGTAACAGGGCGCGAACATTATCAGGGTCAAATCGCAGGGTCAGGCTGGCCATATAACGTTGCCCGCTGGTTTTCTCGCCAGCGACCTCAAAATCCGTCACCAGATTAGCCAGCGCATCATCGGATGGCAGCGGCAGACGCGTCAGATCCTGGGGCAGCACGATCCTGCGGGCGAGACGGCCGAACGCCATCCGCCGGGCCGCGCGCAAGGCAATCTCGCGCGCAGCGGACGCGGTATTATCCTTTTCATCCACTGCGACATTGCGAACGGTGTAGACTTCTTCCGGGTTTGAAAAGTCCGGAACAGACTGGGCAAGCGCAGGACCCGGCGCCAAAAAAGCCAGCACCCACACAAACGCCGCCAGCAGACTTTTAGCCGCGCCCGGCAGGGATGGGATAGATAGAGACATCGTAACCGGCTTCCTCGGGGATTTTGAGAAAAGTACCATTTTCGTTTTTTAGCATTTGCGGCAATACGGTAACGACCGTGCTGGCCAAGGCGTTGGCAAGCGCTTCGGCGACCGAGCCGGAACGGCCAAGCTTCAGGATATTCAGCCGCGTGGGGAACAGCATGGTCCAATGCCCTGCATCGGCCTCTTCTATCACCCTGGCGGGACTGATCCACACTGAATTGACCGATTCGTGGCCGTCGTGCAGTGCGATATGATCCGCTGGCGCCTCGATGATGAAAAAATGCGTATCAAAACGTTTTGGCACCAGCGGCGGCGTAATCCAGTGCGCGAACGGCACCAGGTTCTGGGGTAATAGCACCAGATTTTCTTCGAGCAGAAATTCCAGCATGGTAACCTCGCCGTCCACCAGCTTCTTGCGGTAATGTTCCAGCCCCCCCAGACGGGCAGCCGCGATCAGGCCCGCGCCGCCCGCGTCATGGGCCAGCAGCACCCCGCACTCCTCAAACGCCTCACGGATGCCCCCAACGCGCAGGGCCAGCTCTATTTCAGAAAAATGACCGGCACTTTCGCATCTGATCCGGATGCCCGGCGCAAAATCCGCCTTATCCACCTTGCCACCCGGAAACACCAGTGCGCCGGTCGCAAAATCAATTTGATGGTGGCGCTCCACCATGAAGACTTCCAGTCCCTCTGCCCCGTCCCTGATCAGCATCAGGGTGGCGGCCGGCACCGGTGTCACAGTTTCTTTAGGCATGTAATCCTCAATTGTTCGATATTTTTAAACATAAATCTGTCACGCGCGATTATTGAATTTTGTATGGTTAAGGACAAACCAAGTTAACCCTTGCCGCCCGAAGTTGCACGTAGCTTAATAACACGAAGCGCAATCGGGAGATCATACTGTGTCGCGGAAAGTGGCGTTGATTAGCGGTGTTACCGGCCAGGACGGCGCCTATCTCACGGCTTTGCTGCTGGCCAAAGGCTATGAGGTGCACGGCATACAGCGGCGCTCTTCCTCGTTCAATACCGGGCGCATAGCGCATTTAATACACCCCCCGCATGAACAGCAGAACAATTTATTTCTGCATTTTGGGGATGTCACCGACGCTGGCAGTCTGATCCGTATTGTGCAGGAGACGGCGCCGGACGAAATATACAATCTGGCGGCCCAGAGCCATGTCGGTGTCAGCTTCCAAACCCCGGAATATACCGCCAATGTGGATGCGATTGGCGCTTTGAGGCTGCTGGAGGCGATTCGCATCCTGCATCGGGAATCCCGGACAAGATTTTATCAGGCCTCGACATCGGAACTTTTCGGTAATGCGGCGCAATTTCCCCAAAACGAGACCACCCCGTTTTATCCGCGCAGCCCCTATGCCGCCGCCAAGCTGTACGCACACTGGATTACCGTCAATTATCGTGAAGCCTATGGCCTGTTTGCCTGCAACGGCATATTGTTCAACCATGAAAGCCCGTTGCGCGGTGAAACTTTTGTTACCCGCAAAATAACCCGCGCGGTTGCAGCAATCTCTCTGGGCCAGCAACAGCAATTGCAGCTTGGTAATCTTGACGCCCGGCGCGACTGGGGCCATGCCAGAGACTATGTGGACGGCATGTGGAGAATGCTTCAGCATGCACCCCCGCAGGACTGGGTTCTGGCGACTGGTGAGACCCATTCGGTGCGCGAATTCGCGACGCTGGCATTTGCCGAAGCGGGCGTTACCCTGTCATGGCGTGGGTCGAGTCTGGATGAAACGGGAGTTGATTCGGCCACTGGGAAAGTCCTTGTGGCGGTGGATTCGGATTATTTCCGTCCCGCCGAGGCCGATAATTTATGCGGGGACGCCAGCAAGGCCAGGAATCTGCTGGGCTGGACCCCGGCAACCGGTTTGCGTCAGATGATCCGGGAAATGGTGGCGGCGGACCTGGCCGAAGCGCGGCAACGGCATCCTTAACCCCCTAAGGACTCTTATATTTAAGGGTTTTTCAATAATATGGTGGTTGAAGGTAGACATTAGCTGAAAGTTTGGCTATTGCTCCACCACCTCCGCGCGGCCTTCCTGGCCTTGGCGGCCATTTTCTAACTCTAACTACGACTGGAACGAATACGTGCAGGTTGTTGTACGCGACAATAATGTGGACCAGGCGCTGAAGGCGCTGAAGAAGAAGATGCAGCGCGAAGGCGTGTTTCGTGAAATGAAATTGCGTAATCACTTCGAAAAGCCTTCTGAAAAACGGGCGCGCGAAAAGGCGGAAGCCGTTCGCCGGGCGCGCAAGCTGGCCCGTAAAAAAGCCATTCGCGAAAGCGGCGGCACCGTAGTCTGAATATCCTAGGATGGCCTGATCAGGCTGTCGAACACGTCACCGCCCGGGCGCGCATGGATAATATGCGCCTGGTGCCAGAGGGCGTAGAATAACAGCACCCAGGCCGCGTGTCCCTCGCGCCCTTGGCGCCGGCGCTCCGAAAGGCTGCGAAAAAGCGATAACACCCCCTCGGGTTTGCACATCTTAATTATACCCGGCTGGGCCGCGACCAGGGGGGCCAGCCGGTCTGCCTTGGCGGAAATCCATTCGCCAACCGGAACCGTAAAACCGCGTTTGGGTGAAAACGGGTCCGCCTCCGGCAAATTCAGTTGCAGCCACCGGCGCAGTAAATATTTTCCCTTGCCCTTTCGCCGGTCGACCTTCAGCCGGTCCGGTAATCCGTAAGCGAACCGCGCCACTTCAGGATCCAGTAACGGCGTGCGCCCCTCCAGGCCGTGGGCCATCAGACAGCGGTCCAGCTTGATCAGCAGATCGTTCGGCAGCCAGTCTTCACAATCCGCCGCCTGCGCCGTTTGCAGCCGGGTTTGCCCCGGCGCGCTGACACGGCTTTCGGCCGCAACAATTCCGTCACGCCAATTCGGCGATTCATCGCGCAGAATATTCATGCCGTCCAGAAAACCACGCGGCCGCATGGTGCGGCCCCCCAGCCACAACGGGCGAAGCACACTGCGATAACGCCCATATCCGGCGAACAGTTCGTCACCGCCTTCGCCGCACAGCACCACCTTGAGTTCTTTTGCCGCCTCTGCCGCCAGCTTATAGGTTGGCACAATCGCGTAATCCGCCGCAGGGTCGTCAACGAAGCACGCAATCTCCGGCAGTAAATTCCAGAAATCGTCTGCGCTTACGTCCACTTCCACATGGGTTGCGCCAACATGCCTTGCCAGCATACGCGCATGCTGGCGTTCATCCTGAACACCTGTCCCGGAAAAGCCTGCTGTAAACGCCATAACCGGTTCATCATTCAGTTTGGCCATACAGGCCAGCAGTACGGATGAATCAATTCCTCCCGATAAAAACAAACCGTATGGAACATCCGAGCGCTGATGCATGGCAACACTTTCAAGCAGCACGCGGTCAAGCTCCGCCAATGCGCCTGCTTCATCCTGCTCGCGCACGGCGGTCTGGGGCAATGCCTTGCGGCGATGGCGGTCAACAACGCGGCCCCGGACAACCTCAAGTGTTTCTCCAGGCAGTACGCGCAGAATGCCTTCAAATATTGTTTCCCTGCCGGTAGTGAATTGCAGTTGCAGCAATTCACCTGCGGCCTCGGTGCGCACCGCTGGCTTGATCAGGCCGGTGGCCAGCAACGCGCCGGGTTCTGACGCAAACAACAGGCCGTGTTCAATCTCGGCATAGT
The DNA here is from genome assembly GCA_040081735.1 of Alphaproteobacteria bacterium. Taxonomy (GTDB): domain Bacteria; phylum Pseudomonadota; class Alphaproteobacteria; order UBA11222; family UBA11222; genus UBA11222. The sequence goes on from JBEBFX010000155.1 coordinate 4,304, forward strand.
ACAGGGGTTTGATCCCGAACGGATCGCGCGACAGCAGCAGCACGTCCTCGCGCGGATCATACAGGGCAATGGCAAACATGCCGCGCAGCCTGTCAACATAACTCACGCCAAATCTGCGATAGAGATACAGCGCCGGCTCGCAATCCGATTTGGTTTGCAGGGGCGCGTCCCCCAGCATTTGCCTGAGTTCAAGGTAATTATAAATCTCGCCATTGGCCACCAGCGCCGCACCCTCGGGTTCGAAAAATGGCTGGTCACCGGTTTCAAGATCGATGATGGCCAGCCGGGTCTGCACCATGCCCAGCCCGCCTGCCAGATAACGCCCTTCGCCGTCTGGCCCCCGATGACCCAGCGCGCGCAGCATGTCCACCAGCAGCCGTGTGGGCGGCGTGCTGCCGTCTCGTGTCATGAAACCGCCAATGCCGCACATCAGGCTGCAACTTTTTCAAAGAACGCCTGATAAGACGCCACGACTGCCGCCTGCGTAAAGTTCTGTTGATACGCCTCGCGGCCTGCCGCTATCAGATCGGCGCTGAATGCCCTGTCCCCGGCAATGCGGCGGATCGCACTTGCCAGCGCATCCGCATCTTCGCAATCCGCCAGAACGCCCGTCACGCCATCCTGTATCAGGGCTTCGGGACCCCGTGCGCGGGTGGCGGCAACGGGTATACCCTGCGCCCAGGCCTCGATCACAACATTACCCCGTGGCTCAAGGCGAGACGGGCAAACCAGCACATCCGCCGCCGCCATTAGCGCGGGGCCGTCGTCGCGCCAGCCAAGAAAACGCACTCTGCCGGACAATTGCAAACGCGCCGCCTGGGCGCGCAGGGCTGGCTCTTCCGGTCCTTCTCCTCCAAGCCACAGGTAAACGCCCGGAAGTTGAACCATTGCGGCGAGCAACACATCGAACCCCTTGTTAAAATGCAATCTGCCCATGGCCAGCAGTAATGGCGCATCCCCCGGAGTGCTGAATAGCTCACGCGGCGCCGGAGGGGCCGTTATGGCGTCAGCGAAGTTTGGCAGATAATGTGCGCGCGCTGCTGGCCAGCCCTGAGCCTTGAGATAATCAACAATGTCGAGCGTGTTCCCGATCAGGTGATCACAGTGGCGATAATGCCTTAGGGAATAATACCCCCCGAGCCGGGCGCAATGCACGGGCAGCCTGTCCCCATAAATGCGCGGCGGCGTCTTTTGGGTGGCGCGGCTCATCCAGCTAAGCACAACGTCCGGCCGATAGTTCGCGATCTCGCGCCGGATGGATCGGGCGGTGCAAAAATCCAGCACCCCGCCAAAGCGCAATTCAGCCGTCGCAATTCCGGCGGAACGCAATCGGGCTGCGCGCGCCGGCATGGTGCGGATCATGGCGTGCTGTTCCACGCCCGCGCGGCCCAGCGCAAGCGTCAGGCGCTCGAAAAAAAGTTCGGCGCCGCCATGCTGCGCCCCGGCCATGACTTGCAGCACCCGCATCGCCTAGCGCCCCGCCCCTTCAAGTCTGGCCCGGATATACGAGACCAGAGGATAGGCCGCAGAAAACAAGGCCAGCAACACACCGTAAAGACCTTCCCGATAGCCGCGCCGGGTGACGTAGGATTTCCAGAAGCGCGAGAAAATCCGGCGGATATTTCCAGCCAGAGAGCCAATCTCACCCGACACGCATAAATCCCTGGCCCTCGCACTGGTGTAGCGGTCAAAACGCCCGATCAAATCGGAAATATCCCGATCTACATAATGATCAATGGGCGTGTTTAGCCAGCGGCGGCGGCCTGTCAATTCAATGCGTGGATGAATAAGCTGATCCCCCCAGATTTTGGCGCCTTTGCTGAACAGACGCGGTCCGGCGCTGGCCCCGTTATAGGCGCCCCAGCCATAACGCACCAAATGTTCGCCAATATAATTGTCGAATTTAATCAGGAAATAGCCGGGTTCAGCGGATTGAATTGCTAACGCAACTTCGCCCGCCAGCGCCTGCGGGACACGTTCATCGGCATCCACTTCAAGAATCCATGCCCCGTCACAGCCGGCGATGCCCGCATTGCGGCGGGGTCCTTCCAGCGGCCAGGCGCCTTCGACCAGTTTGGCGCCCGCCGACAGGGCAATCTCGCGCGAGCGGTCCGTACAGCGATCCAGCACCACCACAAGCTGATCCGCAAACCCCAGCCGCGCCAGACAATCGGGAAGATTTTCTTCCTCGTTATGGGCAACAACAAGAACGCTGAGTTTCGGGCTGTTCATCTCGTCAGCAATTCCGTTACCGCCTGATACACCCGGTCAACCGTCAGTGCGGTCATATAAGACTGCCCGGAGCGATGATCATAACCCGGCGCGCCAATGATATCTTCAAAGCTTTGCGGGCCGCGCACCGCCAGTGCATGCGGACCCCAGGGGGCGTAATGCACCTCTTTGCTTGGCCCGAACAGGCCCAGGGTCGGGATGCCCGCCGCCGCCGCCAGGTGCATCAGGCCCGAATCATTGCCGATATACAGCGCCGCCTTGCGTAAACAGGCATAGGCCGTGAGTAAATCCACGCGCCCGATAAGATCAATACGCCGCGCTTCGGGAATTGCCCGCACCAGAGGCTGAGCCATCTCATTTTCGCCCGGCCCACCGAACAGCATGACCCGCGCGCCGGGATATAATCCATCGGTGGCGGTCAAGCGCGCAACCAGTTCCACAAAGCGGGCTGCGGGCCACTGCTTGCCGCACCAGTTGGCCGCCGGGCCCAGCGCCAGCAGCGGCCCGCCAGAATCAGGAACCAAATTCGCGGCCCGGTCCCAGCGCACCCCTGAACACCAGATACGTGGCTGAGCCGGCGTATCCAGTTTCAAAACCCGCGCCAACTGAACGACCCGATGTTCCTGCGTAAACTGGGGCCGGTACACCGCGCGGGCTTTAGTCCATAACAGCCAGGAAATGGCAGTGCCGCGCAAATCAACCACAATGTCCCAGCTTGTGGTTGCGCAGCCCAGCCATAGCTTGCGCCAATGCCCGGCATAGGGCAGTTTTGGAATCGTGATCAGCCTGTCCAAACGTGGGATATCGGTAAACAGGGGCGCCGATGCCGGGCCTGCTGCTATGGTGAAACTGGCGTCACGATAAGTATCCACCAAAACGCCTAACAGGCCGCTGGACAGAATCGCGTCGCCAATACGATTGGAAGTAATGAAAAGCACTTTCATCCTGCTCTAATAGCAAAGGAATTGGACTTGCAACATGGGAAAGCCCATATAATTACCTCAAACTGGAGGAGATAAATGGGCGTGGCGCAAATTTGCGTGTTACCGGAACGCGGTGTTATCGAGGTTGCGGGCGCAGAGGCACGGACATTTCTGCAGGGACTGATCACCAATAATATGGAATTGGTCAGTCCCGCGCGGGCCATTAGCGCGGCATTATTGACGCCGCAGGGCAAATTCCTGTTTGATTTCCTGATTGTGCAGCCTGGAGAAGCGTTTTTACTGGATTGCGAGGCCGCCCGGCTGCCCGATCTCGTCAGGCGGCTGTATTTTTATAAGCT
>JBEBFX010000156.1:0-7802 GCA_040081735.1 Alphaproteobacteria bacterium
CGATCAGCCGGTTCAGATCGTCGTAGGCGAAGCTCTGGTTGCCCGCAGGCTTGCCGGAGGTGGTCTGCGCATCACTGATGGCGGTGACGTTGCCTGCCGCGTCATGGCTGTAGCCCAGATTTTGCACACCCGTGGCGGCGATGCCGGTTAGCCGGTAATCCGGGTCAAAGGTCTGGCTCAGCACAATGCCATTGCCGAAGGTGAACCCCGTCAGGGGGCCGAACGGCGCGTAGGTGATGCCCGACGCCGCCGTCACAGGCGGGGCGCTGGCGTTCAGTCTGGTGCTGACACTGATCACCCGGCCCAGCGCATCGCGCGTGTAATTAACAATGCGCCCGGAAGGATAAGTGAGCGTGACAAGATTATCCGCCAGATCGTAGGCAAAGCCGGTCACATAGCCAAGCCCGGCAATGGTGCGGGTCTCAAGGATCACATTACCGCGCGCGTCATAGGCGTAGGTATGGGCGCCCGAGGCGTCGGTGAGGCTGGTCAGCCGCCCGATACCCTTGTTGCCGCCCGCGGTGGCGTCATAGACATAGGCCACATTCTCCGCCGGGGCGGACGGGAAGCTGCGGGTTAACACGCGGCCCGCCGCATCATAGGTGAAGGTGCTGACAATACCGCGCGCATCGGTCTGTTGCGTGATCAGCCCGCGCGCATCAAACACAATGTCCGTGACGCCCCGATCCGGGCTGGTCTCGCGGATGACTTCGCCCCAGCCGTTATGGACATAAGCGGTGGTAATGCTGCGCGGGTCCGTAACTGCGCCCAGATTATCCGCCGCGTCGCGCATATAGGCGATCTGCGCCGATGCGGGGTCGGTTTCCGATACAAGCCGGTTCAGCGCATCAAAGGCAAAGCCATACAGCTTGCTGCGCGGGTCCAACGTGCTGATGCGGTTATCCACCTTGTCATAGCTGTGGACGGTGGTTTGCGCGGCAGCGCCAAGCTCGCGCATAAGCCGGCCAAGTTCGTCAAAGGTCCGGCTTTGTGTCGCGGTGATCGCATTCGCCGCCGAGCGTATATCGGTCTGGGTGCGGTTGCCCATGGCGTCATAGGCGTAAGTGATTTTCTCGCCCGAAGCGTTGCTGACCGATGTCAGACGCCGCGCGTCATCATAGGCATAATCCAGATAGGATCCGTCCGGCCGGGTGATGCGGGTGATCTGACCGATCGCATCATAGCTGAGGCTGGTCACCGCCTGAGTGGCTCCGGGATCAACCGTCACGCCGGTCAGCCAGCCGCGCGCGTCATAGGCAAGCGTGCTGACGATAGTATTGGGATCGGTGATGCTTAGTGGCTGGCCACGGCCATTGACCGATGTGATCTGGGTGATGTGGCCTGCTTCGCTGGTGATCTGGGTCAGAAAGCCATTGGCGTTGTAATCATAATTGATGCTGTCGCCTGTGCCCGGCAATGGGCCATCCACCACATCCAGCAGGCCGGGGGCAAGATAGCTGAACCCCCAGGAACGGGTCTGGCCATTGGTGCTATAGGGCACGGTGTGGCTGGTGGTGTCGGTTTCCGTACGGCTTAGCAGGAGGCCATCACTGTCATAGGAAAACGCCGTGGTCAGGCCCGGTTCAGTGATCTGCAGGGGCAGGCGGAACGTGGCGTGCCAGCTGGTGGTGATGGTGCGCGCCTGCGGCGCGCCGAATGCTTCGGTGCGGCTGGTTTCCTGGCCGCGCGCATCGCGCACATATTTGGTCACATTGCCCTTGCCGTCGGTCTCCTGCGAAATATAACCATTGGCGTCATAGACAAAGACCGTGTCCGCAGCCACGCAATTGGCGCTGGGCTGGCCTGCGATCTGTTTGATGCGCAGCTGATCCTGAAACGTTTCCAGCTGATAGATTGCCTGTTTGTTCAGGGGATTGGTGACGGTGCGGGTGTTCGCCACATCGTCATAGGCGATACTGGTTGCCTCGGCCCCGCCCGCATGCTGGCTGGTGACGGCGCGGCCTGCCGCGTCATAAGTCCAGCTGGCGAAGCGCACGCCTTTTTCGTCGGTAATGCCGGTCAGCGAGAAGGGAAAGTTCGCGTCTTCATAGTGATAGGTAAGGCTGGGGTTGTCTGCGTCACTGAGGGGCGAGCCATCCGGATAAATAACTTTCTCAAGAACCCAGAAGGGGTGGTCTGTCAGCGGGACGGTTACACCCGGCGGCAGCACCAGTTGATTCTTGTAAGTATACCGGTACAGCTGGCCGTCAGGATCGGTGACGGTTTCTACAAAGCCCTGGGCGTTATAGGTGAAAGCGATGCTGCGGCCCAGATTGTCGCTGATCGTGATGTTCTTGCCTGCCGCGTTATAGCCGAGCGTCTGCTCGTAACCTGTCCGTGTACGGATTTTTGTTAATTGTCCGTCCAGATTAAAATCATAGCCCGTATCATCTGGCCCCACATAGCGCCAGATAGCACCCCCGACAAGCGTCAGGGATTCGTCCAGATCCCTGCGCGGTGTAGTCCAGTTGCCGGTAGACAGTTTAAAATAGGCTGGCGTCATTATTCCGCTGACGGGACGAAATACCGCCTCGCGCCCGTCCGGAAGCAGGATGTACACATGGGTTGGATTTGTTGGGCCAAATCCGCGGTAAAAGGCCGCGGCGTCATAACCGGTTCGCCAGCCCCTGCCAAAACGTCCGTGGCTGATCACGGTGTTATGGTACGCCGCCTGCGAATTATGGCTGCGCTTCAGGGCGAAAATTTGCGGCCCTTCGCTGGCGAAATCCGTGACGCCCTGATATTTGTTGCCATTAACCAGATCGACCGGATTACCGGCTGTCTCCCGGCAGGAAGGCGGTCCTAAATCCTTGAGCGGAACGGGAAGACACCCGCCGCCGCTTTCGCTGTGAATTTCACCGGAGTCGCAATGCAGGGCGCCATAACCCTGACGCACGAACCCGGCCCCGGCGGTATAGCCTATACACACGGATAAATTGACACCTCCCGTTGTCGTGCTAGGTACAAAATGGCACTCAGAGGCTGCAGGGCTGCCATGCCAGAAAGCGTTTTGCGAATGCAGGGCAGCGGCAATGCCATCGGAAAAGGGACCCGCGTCCGGTCCCTGTCCTGGCATCGTTGCCCACCAGCCGCGCGCCGCCTGTGCAGAACCGGAAAACGCTGCCCCGAGACCGAACGCGAAAAAAGCAATGTTTAGTATGCGCGCAAATCGATTGACCATTATTGCCCCCAAAGGCGGATATATAATAAAGTTGTAACTTGATTGTTTTTTTTCAAACAACCATCATTCGGAAAAATAAAGATCAATAATAATCTTGTAAATAGTAGTTAATAACTAAATCACAACTTATAGTAATGAATTAAGGCTGTTCCGTGCTGCGCCGTCCGGCTTTCAAACTGATGGAAGGTTCACTATATAATAGCGTCATGGATCAGTATTCCCCCCGAACATCGCGATTTCGCAGGCTTGGCGCGCGCCATATCCCGGAGGACGCCCCCTCGGCTGAGGGGCGGCCCGCCCATCATCTGCCGAACGGTCTGTTTCGCAATCCGCCGGGCAGTCCGCAGCGTAATGTGGATATGCGCACCCTGCTGCGCTATCTCGGGCGCATGGCGCGCAATTCCCGCACGCCGGTGACTGTGCCCCCGGACCATATTGTGCCGGAAAGACGCGCGCTGGCCGGTTTGCGTGTTCTCGACGGGGCCGGCAGTCTGACCTGGCTTGGTCATGCGGCGTTTTTGATCAGGATCGCCGGCAAGACCATTCTGACGGATCCGTATTTATCCGATTATGCCGGGCCAAACCGGCTTGGCCCGAAGCGATTTGTTAAAAGCGGCATCAGCATTGAAAATTTGCCCCCCATCGATGTGCTGCTGATCAGCCACAATCATTATGACCATCTGGACGAGGTGACCCTGCGCCATCTTCCAAACAAGGAAACTATTCAGGTTGTGGCCCCGCTGCGGCTGGGGGAATATTTTTTGCGCCGCGGTTTTCAGCGGATTGTGGAACTGGACTGGGAACAGCAGTTTCGTCTGGATGACCTGATCATAACGGCGCTGCCGGTTGTGCACTGGTCGCGCCGCAACACCCGCGACACTAACCGCACCCTGTGGGCGGGGTTTTCGATACGCGGGGCGGGGCAGCATGTGTTTTTTGGCGGCGACAGCGCCTATGGGCAGGTTTTTAAGACGATTGGCGAAAGGTTCGGCCCGTTTGATACGGCCCTTCTGGGCATAGGGGGATATGCACCCGAGGTGATCATGCACGCCTCCCACGCGACACCCGAGGAAGCGGTGCAGATCGGGCGCGATATCGGGGCGCGCAGGCTGGTCGGCATGCATTGGGGAACGGTTATACTGACCGAGGAACCGCCGTTCGAGCCGCCGGTGCGGTTTTTGACTGCGGGCCGCGCGCGCGGTTACGCGGATTCCGATTTATGGGTCATGAAGATTGGCGAGACACGGGCGCTGTTACCGGCTGCGGCGGCAAATTAACCCTGCGTCAAGTGCGCTATCGGGGTTCGTATAAAGCGCAGATAGCGGGGCAATCGCCCGGCGGCGCGGGCCTTGGCTTCATATTTGGTCTCGGGCGCATCACCGCGTTCGTGCACGGCTTCTGCAAAGCCGGAATGGTTTTGCATATGGCCCATTGTCCACTGACAATAACCCGGACTATCGCTGGCAAAGTGCAGCTCCGCGTCCGGCTGCATGATGCGCGCCAGCGCATCCAGATTTGCCGGGCAGATGAAACGCCGCTTGTGGTGGCGTTTTCTGGGCCACGGATCGGGAAACAGGATGAACACCTGCGTAATGCTGTTTACCGGCAGCGCCGCCAGAATATCCCTGGCGTCCCCTGCATGAATACGGATATTGCGCAGGCCTTGTTCCGAAAGCACCTCAAGCAGATGGGCAACGCCGTTTACATACGGTTCGCAGCCGATAAATCCTACCTCTGGATTTGCAGCGGCCGCCCAGGCCAGATGGCCGCCGTCGCCAAAGCCGATTTCCAGCCACACTTCCCGGCACGGCGGCGTGAATAAGTGCACGGGATTTCCCGTTACGCCCGCAAGAGGAACCGCCACCAGAGGCAGCAATCCCTCCAGCATTTTCTGACCAGTATGGGACAGCCGATGGCTGCGCTTGCGGCCATGCACCCGGATAGGGGGCCGTTCAGCAATGCGTGACGGATTACCTTCCGGCATTGACAGGCGTCAGGTGAGTGCGGCCTTCAACGCGTCCACCAGATCGGTTTTTTCCCATGAGAAGCCGCCGTCGGCTTCAGGTGCGCGTCCAAAATGCCCGTAAGACGCGGTGCGCGCATAGATCGGGCGGGCAAGGCCCAGACGGTCGCGAATGCCGCGCGGGGTGAAATCCGCCACCTCGGCAATGGCTTTTTCGAGTTTCGCCTCATCGACGCGCCCGGCGCCATGCAGATCGACATAAATGGCCAGCGGTTTCGACACGCCAATCGCATAGGCCAGCTGGATGGTGCAGCGTTCAGCCAGATCGGCCGCCACAATGTTCTTCGCCATGTGCCGCGCGGCATAGGCCGCCGAGCGGTCGACCTTGGTCGGGTCCTTGCCGGAAAATGCCCCGCCGCCGTGGGGGGCGGCGCCGCCGTAGGTGTCAACTATGATCTTGCGTCCGGTCAACCCGGCATCCCCATCGGGACCGCCAATGACAAATTTGCCGGTGGGGTTGACATAGAATTCATCTTCGGGGCACATCCAGCCCCTGGGCAAAACAGATTCCACATAGGGGCGCACCAGTTTGCGCACATCCGCCTGACTCAGCCCATCGCGATGCTGGGTTGACACCACAATCGAGGTTGCCCGGACAGGCTTGCCATTGACATAGTGCAGGGTCACCTGGCTTTTTGCGTCCGGGCCAAATTCAGGCGCCGCGCCCGCGTGGCGGGCGTCGGTCATTTCTTTCAGGATGCGGTGCGCATAGATCAGGGGCGCCGGCATCAGCACATCGGTTTCGCGGCAGGCATATCCAAACATGATGCCCTGGTCGCCTGCGCCAATGTCCTTGTTGCCTGCGGGGTCAACGCCCTGGGCAATATCTGCGGACTGGGCGTGCAGGCGGATGATCACTTCTGCCTTGGCGTGGTGAAAACCTTCCTGTTCGTAGCCGATTTTTTTAACGGTTTCCCGCGCGATCGCCTCGATCCGGTCGCGTGACACATCACCGCGAACTTCACCGGCCAGCACGATCAGGTTGGTGGTCGTCAGGGTTTCACAGGCGACGCGGGCATTGGGATCGCTTGATAAAAACTCATCGACCACGGCGTCGGAGATCATGTCGCAAATCTTGTCGGGATGCCCTTCGGACACGGATTCGCTGGTAAAGAGATAATCATTCCTGGCCACTGCGCATTCTCCCAAAATTATAGAACCGCGCTGACATAGCATCTTTGCCGGAATAACGCACAGGATTATCGCCGCAGCGCTGGCTTCGGCGCGGGTTAGTCAACGCGTATCAGAACCCTGATTCAGGCTGTGTCCTGTCCGGCGATGGCCTTGGCCAGATCGACGAGGCGCTTGCGTGTAGCGCTATCCTTGATGGAGGCAAAGGCGCGGTTCAGGTGAATGCCTTCCGGCGTGTTCACAAAGTCCAACAGCATTGGGGTTGTATCGTTTTCCGCAAAACCCATGGCCCCTGGCCCCTGGCCGCCAGGCGCGTCATCAAAAAAGAATTGCACGGATACGCCCAATAGTTGCGCGATGCGGAACAACCTGCCGGCGCCGATCCGGTTAGCGCCTTTTTCATATTTCTGAACCTGCTGAAATGTCAGGTTCAGGGCGTCACCCAATTTTTCCTGGCTCATTCCAATAAGCATGCGGCGCAGGCGTACCCGTCCCCCTACATGAACGTCGACGGGATCAGAAACTTTCTTTACCACGGAGCTTCCCTCTAGCATTTCTCACCTAGTCTATATTGCGTGTTTACATAAAATTATATATAAGAGTCAAGCCGCATACATTTATGCTTGCACAGTGACGGTATGTTTATAGCATAAAACCGATTTCCGTAACTATGGACTGTGTTCTCTTGGGGCGGCGCGCGTCAGGGCAATAGTTATTATAAGTAACAGTACAAGCGCCACGTATGGCGTATCGCCAAGAAGGGCGTAAAAGGTTTCAGGAATGGCCTGGGGCAGCGCGGCATCGATGATGCCCTGATGGTTCAATGGTAATGCCGTCCTGAGGCGGCCAAAAGCATCAAAAACCCCCGAAATTCCCGTATTGGCGGCACGGACCAGCGGCAAGCCCTGTTCAACGGCCCGCATCCGGGCCTGGGCCAGGTGCTGATAGGGGCCGCCTGTATCGCCAAACCAGGCGTCATTGGTGATATTCAGCAACCATGCCGGACGGTTGTCCGCATCCACCACAGCACCCGGAAATATCGCTTCATAGCAAATCAGCGGGCTAAACGGCGGCAGACCGGGGGCAGTCAGGGTTTTCGGCCCCGCACCGGCGGCAAAACTTCCCAGATCCACAGTAAGTTTTTTCAGGCCTATGGCGGCAAGGATTTTAGGAAATGGCAGATATTCGCCAAACGGAACCAGATGTGTCTTGTCATAGATCGAGGCTACGCCGCCATCCCCGTCCACGACCGCCAGGCTGTTATGGACAGGCTGCGGATCATTGCCAACTGCTTCGCCCAGCCTTGGGGTTCCCGTGATGACGGCCCCGTTAGCAGGCGCGAGGCGGGACATTTGCCCAAGGGCTGCCTCTGATTGCAGCAGGAAAAAGGGCGTTGCGGCTTCTGGCCAGATCACATGCGTGGGGGGCAGGGCGGCGGGCGCGGAGGAAAGCTCCATGAGCGTGCGG
>JBEBFX010000157.1:0-7799 GCA_040081735.1 Alphaproteobacteria bacterium
CCCGTATGCAACCGCCAGATCATTTTAAGGGTCAATGGACGCTTGCGGTTCAAAACTTCATAGACCCGATTACTGCTGCCAATAAAGGGTATAAGATCACGCGCTTCCAGTCCGTTTTGATCCATATGATATCTGATAGCTTCAACGGGATCAGGCAGATCAAGCGCATAATGTTTTGCCTCCCACGCTTCTACGAGGGTGACGAGTATATCAAGCCGGTCACCTTCCGGCGTTCCGCGCTTTGCGCCCATAAGCCCCTCGATTTCTTTCAGCGTACGCTGGTAATCGCGCCGGGATTTGACAGGTTTGATGTCCATGCTGGCGGCCCTCAAATAGTTTGTGCGTTAATGGCGTCATATTGCCTGTGCGTACCAACAAAGCGGATATAGACAATCCGGTAGGGATAGTTGATCCATACGACAATACGATATTTGTTGCCTGCAATATTGAATACCGCCCTTCCATCCTTAAGAATACTTGCTGTACGCATATCCCGTTTGATACTGGCTGGTGACGTCCAGTCAGCAGCTTTTACATGCCTGAACCACGCCATGACCGGCTCAGCAGCATCCGTGTAAGCAGGATTTTTGCTTATAAAGTCTTTCAGCGTGGCTAGCGCAATAACCCTCATGTGGAAAGTATAGTATAGTCCCCAATTGGGACCTAGAATTTATTTCGCCCCCTGCAATACCCTCCACATGGCGAATGGCGTCAGGGGCATGTCCAGATGCCGGATGCCCAGATGCGCCACCGCATCGAGCACCGCGTTCATCAGGGCCGGCGGCGCGCCGGTTGATCCGGCTTCGCCGCAGCCCTTGACGCCCATCTCATTGGTCGTGCAGGGCGCGTTCCTGAAGGCGATGTTAAATCCGGGCATGTCTTCGGCCCGCGGCATCCAGTAATCGAGGAACGATCCGCTGAGCATCTGCCCGGTGTCCGGATCAAAGACCGCATGTTCGCCCAGCGCCTGGCCTAGCCCCTGCACGATGCCGCCATGCACCTGGCCCTCCACAATAAGGGGGTTCAGCACATATCCGAAATCGTCCACCGCCGTATAATTATGTACACGGATGATTCCGGTTTCCGGATCGACGCCGACCTCGCATATATGGCAGCCATTGGGAAACTGGAACGGCGTGTTGTGATATTCCCCGTTCGCGCCGAGGCCTTGCGCGCCACTGGCGCGCGCGGTGTCAAACAGGCTGATGGAACGGTCCGTTCCCGCGATGCGGAACTGCCCGGATTCATATTCAATGTCCACTGGCGCCGCCTCAAGCTGTGCGGCGGCGATCAGTTTGCCTTTGGCGATGGTGGCTTGCGCCGCCAAATTGGCGGCCCCGCCGCCCATCAGTCCGGAACCCGAGCCACCGGACAGACCGCCGGCCGGCAGCTCGTTGGTGTCGCCGCTGGTGACAAAAATGCGATCAAACGGCACGCCCAGCGCATCGGCGATAATTTGCGCATAGACGGTTTCATGGCCCATGCCGTTGGACTGATTGCCCATGAACACCTGGATGGTGTCATCGGGCAGCACATCCACACGCGCGGTTTCTATGGGCGGGCCGCCGGCCCTTTCCACATAATAGGCCATGCCGATGCCGGACAATTCCCCGCGCGCGGCGCGTTCACGCCTGCGCGCCGCAAAGCCGTCCCAATCCGCAAGCCGTTTGGCGTCCTGCATGACAGGCAGAAAGTCGCCGCTGTCGTACGTATACCCCCCTGCCGTGGCGTAGGGCATCTGGTCAGCGCGGATAAAATTGCGCGCCCGTAATTCATCGGGCGCGATGCCCATTTCGCGCGCCGCGGCGTCAACCAGACGCTCGATAATATAAGCCGCCTCCGGGCGCCCGGCGCCGCGATAGGCGTCCGTCGGCGTGGTGTTGGTGAAGGCGGGCGTGACGTTGAGATACATCACCGGGATGGCGTAGACGCCGGCCTGCAAACCACCGGCGCCAATGGTTGAAACCCCCGGCCCCATAACCGAGGCGTAAGCCCCGACATTGCTGGTTGTGTGCACGCGCACCGCCAGCATGCGCCCATCCATATCAAGCGCCAGTTCAGCGTCATTGACCTGATCGCGGCCCTGATTATCCGTAAGGAAACTCTCCGCCCGATCCGCTGTCCATTTCACGGTTCGGCCAATGTGTTTCGCCGCCCACAGTGCGGCGATTTGTTCCGGGTACAAGAACGCCTTCATGCCGAAACTGCCGCCCACATCATAGGTGCGCACCCGCATCTTTTCCGGCGGTATGCGAAACACGGCTTCGGCGGTTAAGCCGCGCCAGCGGAACACCCCCTGGGTCGCCGTATGCATGGTGTACTGATCCGTCGACGGATCATATTCGGCAATGGCCATGCGCGGCTCCATGGCGTTGGCCACCAGGCGGTTGTTCACCAGCCGGAGCCGGGTCACATGATGCGCGCCGGCGAACGCCGTATCCGTGGCCTGCCTGTCGCCGAGTTCCCAGTCCACCACGAGATTACCGGGCGCCTCGGGCCAGATCTGCGGCGCGCCAGGCGCCAGCGCCGCCTGGGCGTCAACAACAGCCGGAAGCTCCTCATATTCAACCATGACCTTGTCAACGCCGTCGCGCGCCTGCTGCCATGTTGTTGCTATCACCATCGCCAGCGGATCGCCTGCATGGCGGGCAATACCCCTGCACAGCGCGGATCGATAGGGTTTTATATTGGCCGGGCCGCCATTCCGGCCAGGCAATTCCGCAATGCAGGGCATGCCGCCAAGGTTGGCCGCCGCCATATCCTCACCCGTCAGAACGGCAATTACGCCGGGGGCCGTAACGGCGTCGCTGCTGTCAATATTCATAATCCGCGCATGGGCATGGGGCGAACGGACAAAGCAGGCATACACCTGCCCGGGCAGACTTACATCGTCGCCATAACGGCCTTTGCCAATAATGAAACGGTCATCTTCCTTGCGGCGATACGGTTGACCAACAGCAAACACACCCATGTTCTGAAATTCCTCACAGATTCTACGCTCGGCTTCATTTTAGCAGGCAATTTGAATAATCCGGACGGATATTGCGCCAAAATGACTATTTGTGTATGTATGCCCCGTCGGCGCTCCGGGCCGTTTAGACGTCAGCATTTTTGCGCCCGTTTCTCAAGGAATTGCATAGGCATATGGAAACCGTTATTATTGTCATACATCTGCTATTGGCAGTTGCGCTGGTTGTAACGGTTCTGTTGCAGCAATCCGAGGGCGGCGCGCTGGGCATCGGCGGCAATCCCATGGGCGGCTTCATGACGGGGCGCGGGGCGGCCAATCTGCTGACCCGGGCAACCGCAATTCTGGCGGCCGGGTTTTTTACGACTTCCATTGTCCTGACGGTGCTGGCGCGCGGGACGGTTACAGCCCCTTCAATTCTTGATTCGGCGCCCGATGCAGAAAAAACGGCCCCGGTACCCGAACTTCCCAGCGTGCCGCAATCGCAATAAGGGCTGGAATCCACAGCTTTTTATAATTGCGAAACAGTTGGCTTTTGCTGGCGCGCATAATCCTCTAGTGTGCAATTCCATGGCGCGGTTCATCTTCATCACCGGCGGTGTGGTTTCCTCTCTCGGCAAAGGGTTGGCTTCGGCGGCGCTTGGCGCATTGCTGCAAGCGCGTGGATTCAGCGTGCGGCTGCGCAAGCTGGATCCCTATCTGAATGTCGATCCGGGAACCATGAGCCCCTATCAGCACGGCGAAGTGTACGTCACCGATGACGGCGCGGAGACGGACCTTGACCTCGGGCATTACGAACGCTTCACCGGTGTCCCTTCCGGCAAGGGTGACAACATTACCACCGGACGCATCTATCAGCAGATCATCCGCAAGGAACGCCACGGCGATTATCTTGGGGCCACGGTTCAGGTCATTCCCCATGTCACCGATGAGATCAAGGATTTTATACTGGAAGGTATTGGTGATGTGGATTTCGTGCTGTGTGAAATCGGCGGCACCATCGGGGATATCGAAAGCCTGCCCTTTGTCGAGGCGATCCGGCAACTGGGTAACGATCTCGGGCGGGATCGCGCGGCGTTCGTGCATCTGACCCTGGTGCCCTATATCCCCAGCGCGGGCGAGCTGAAAACCAAACCCACCCAGCATTCGGTGAAAGAATTGCGCGGCATTGGTATTCAGCCTGACATTCTGCTGTGCCGGTGCGAGCGGGAAATTCCCATCGAGGAACGGCGCAAGATTGCGCTGTTCTGCAATGTGCGGCCGGAAAGCGTCATTCAGGCCCTGGACGTGGACACCATCTATGATGTGCCTCTGGCCTATCATCGTGAAGGCTTCGATACTCAGGTTCTGCGCGTCTTCAATATTCAGGACGCGGCCCCGCCGCGCATTGAAAAATGGCAGGAGATCGTGCGCCGCGTGCGCCATCCGGACGGCGAGGTCACCATTGCCGTGGTCGGCAAATATACCGGTCTGCTGGACGCCTATAAATCCCTGTCCGAAGCGCTGACCCATGGCGGCATCGCCAACAAGGTGCGCGTCAATCTGAAATGGCTGGCCTCTGAATTATTCGAGCAGGAAGATTGCGTCAGCCATCTGGCAGACGTGCATGGCATTCTGGTGCCTGGCGGGTTTGGCGAACGTGGCGCTGCGGGCAAAATTGCTGCGGTAACCTTTGCCCGTGAACGCGATGTGCCCTATTTCGGGATCTGCTTCGGCATGCAGATGGCGGTGATCGAGGCGGCGCGCAATCTGGCCGGATACCCGGCGGCCAGTTCCACCGAGTTTGGCCCTTGTCAGGATCAGGTGGTTGGCCTGATGACCGAATGGATGCGCGAAAATGAACGCGAAACCCGCGCTGTCAATGGCGATATGGGCGGGACAATGCGGCTTGGCAAATATGACGCGCTGCTGGCGCCCGGATCCAGGGCCGCAGAGATTTACGGCACGCGGCGTATTACTGAACGGCACCGCCACCGCTATGAAGTGAACATGGCCTATCGCGGGATACTTGAAAAACATGGCATGCTGTTTTCCGGCATTTCACCCGATGGGCTGCTGCCTGAAATTGTGGAAATCCCGTCTCATCCCTGGTTTGTCGGGGTGCAGTTTCATCCGGAATTAAAATCAAAACCGTTCGACCCGCATCCGCTGTTCGCATCCTTTGTCAAGGCGGCGCTAGACCAGTCACGGCTGGTTTGATGACCGCTCAGCGTCAGGTGCTCGTGGGTTCGATCCGTATCGGCAATAATTTACCGCTGGTTCTGATTGCCGGCCCCTGCCAGATCGAAAGCCGGGATCACGCCCTGGAAATGGCGCAGGCGCTGAAAGAAATCACGGACAGGCTTGGCGTCGGGCTGATTTACAAAAGCTCATTCGACAAGGCCAACCGCACCAGCGCAGCCACGCCACGCGGGCTTGGCCTGAATGCGGCATTGCCGATTCTAGCCGAGGTGCGCGAAAAATTTGGCATGCCGGTGCTCACCGACGTGCATCTGCCTGAACAGTGCGCGCGGGTGGCCGAGACCGTAGATGTGCTGCAAATTCCGGCATTCCTCTGCCGGCAGACGGATTTGCTCTTGGCGGCGGCCGCAACTGGCAAGGCCGTCAATGTCAAAAAGGGGCAGTTCCTGGCCCCATGGGACATGCGCCACGTGGCGGATAAAATCATCGGCGCGGGCAACCCGAATGTCCTGCTGTGCGAACGCGGCGCCAGTTTTGGATACAATACGCTGGTCTCGGATATGCGCGCGCTGCCGATCATGAAGGACCAAACCGGCTGCCCGGTAATATTCGACGCCACCCATTCAGTGCAACAGCCGGGCGGACAGGGCGCCACCAGCGGCGGCCAGCGGGAATTTGTGCCGGTACTGGCGCGCGCCGCCGTGGCGGTGGGGGTTGCCGGCCTGTTCATGGAAACCCACCAGGACCCCGATCATGCCCCCTCGGATGGCCCCAACATGGTGCATCTGAAAGACATGCCGGGACTTCTGGCCACACTGATGGCGTTCGATAAGCTGGCGAAAAGCATTGCCTGATGGCGGATGTGATGCTATCATTAGTGATAGCATTATAAGGAGGCGAATTATATGGGACAGGTCATTATTCGTAACCTTCCTGAGGATATTATCAAACGGTTGAAGCTGAAGGCTGAAATACATGGCCATTCACTGGAGCAGGAGCTCCGGAATATTCTGGGCCGCGAGGCTGGCCTGACAACGGAAGAAAAGCTTGCGCTCATAGATACTGCGCGGGGTATGCAAGAAAAATCTTTTGCGATCGACAGTACACAAATGATCCGGGAAGATCGTGATTCCCGATGACGCTGGTTGTTGACGCAAGCGTTGCGTGCAAGTGGGTATTGGCGGAACAGGGATCCGGGCAAGCAAGAAAACTAGTGGAATCAGGCGAACAACTGATTGCGCCAGCCGTCTTACTGGTGGAAACGGCCAATGTGTTTAGACGCCGTTTACGGCTTGGCGAGATCAGCGAGGTTCAGGCGCGCCATGCCCTGACGGATGTTCGCGCGGTGATCTATTATCTTGAACCGGTAGAAACGTTAATCGATGCGGCGTTTGATCTGTCAATCACTATGAACCATCCGGTATACGATTGTCTTTATCTGGCGCTGGCGCAGCAACAGGACTGCGAAATGGTGACGGCGGACAAAAAACTGGCGAGCCGGGCCACGGCGTTAAAATTAGGTAAGTTTGTGCGGTTACTTACCGCCTGATAACCATTGGCAGCGGGTTAACCGTGGCCTAAACTGCATTCACCAAAACTAAAACAAGGACGACACACATGGCGGAGAAAAAGTTTCCCGTGGAATATACCCATATCATGATGTTTGCCCGTTCCGTGGGCGACGACAATCCAATCTATCATGATGCGGAATACGCCAAAAAGACCGAATGCGGCGGCATTATTGCGCCTCCCACATTTGCGCAGGCCAGCGCGCAGTTCGAACCCAACTTTGTCCTGCGCCCCCAGGTGGGCAAGCCCTGGATGGGATCGGGCAAAACGCCGACCGGAACCCCGCCCAAACCCAAAACCGAGGGCGAGAAAAAGGAAGGCGGCGGCGGGGGCGGCGGACTGCATGCCGAACAGCATTTTGAATATCACCGCAATCTGCGCCCCGGCGACGTGCTGAGCGTCACCATCATTCCCGGCAAGAAGTGGGAGAAGGAAGGCAAGCGGTCCGGCAAGCTGAAATTCAGCGAAACTATCAGCGAATATCGCGATCAGAACGGCGAACTGGTGATCACCGCGCGCGGCGTCGGCGTTCAGACCGAACGCGTCGTTGAACAGAAATAAGGGAGGCGAAAATGCCGTTAAGCGCAAAGAAATTAAAAGTAGGCGACACCCACAGCGAACAGGTGGTGGAAAATCTGCACCGCACGCAACTGGTGATGTATTCGGGGACTTCAGGCGATTATAATCCTCTGCATTCGGATGAAATCTTCGCCACTCAGGTCGCCGGTTATCCTTCGGTTTTCGCCCACGGCATGCTGTCGATGGGGCTGACGGGGAAAATGCTGACCAATTATGTAGGCGACGGGCGGCTGACCAAATACGGGGTGCGCTTTTCAACCCAGGTCTGGCCGGGGGATGATCTGACCGCCACCGCCACCGTCGAGGCGATCCGCGAAGAAGGCGGCAAGCATTATGTCGATCTGGCCATCAGCACCCGCAATCAGAAGGGCCAGGAAGTCATCAACGGCAACGCCACCGCGCGCATTGATCCGTAATTGCAGACTTTGTTTTTTTAGATGGACGTAGCCAAACCGGCTTCATTCTCACCCCACCCCAACCCCTCCCCATCAAAGGGGAGGGG
>JBEBFX010000019.1:0-27183 GCA_040081735.1 Alphaproteobacteria bacterium
CCAGCCCCTCCCCTTGATGGGGAGGGGCTGGGGAGGGGTGAAAAACGCCGAATGAATGATTCAATCAGATAGGATAACAGTCTAAATCTTGTTACCCCTGCGTTGGGCCGCGCGAAATAAGACATCGATTTTTCCACATAGTTGCGAATGATTAGCAATAGCGGTGACGTTCGCGCATACGGCGCATCCTGTCAAGCGCCACCGCGCCAGCAGGATGACTGAATATTCAGACCCTATCCATGACCTGAATCAAATCGCTCTGGCGTGGCGACTGAATGGGAGTGGAAATTGACTACCGCACCCCGAGCCGCCGTATGCCTTCCGGTGTAAATGCTTCTGGCACGTCCTGAATTTCGAACTTGACCGGCTTCTGCTCATTGCGCAGCCCGACAATATGATAGCGGCCGCCAGTGATGTCATAGACCACGTCCGACCCGATATTGCAGTACGGCACGTCATAATAATTGAAGATGTGCCCTTCCTGAACCCGGGTAACCTTGCCTGCGGCGTCGTAAAGAATACCAGCGGCGCCAGACCAGCTGTCTTCATCAAAATAAATGATCCGCCGGGAGGCGAATTTGTGATGCTTGCCTGGTTTCAGCTTGCCCTCAATTACCCACACACGGTGCAGCTCGTACCGCATCGGCTCAGGATTAAGATGCGAGACATGAAGAATGTCCTTGTACTTTGTTTCCGGCAGAGCGAAACGGAAAGTATTGTACGGGATCAGTTTTTCCTGTTTGCCAATCAGTTCCCAATCGTACAGGTCGCCGCCCCCGCTAAAAATATTAAACGTGTCATTAAGCCGGATGCCATCGCTGGAAGGAAGAACATTGTCATACACCTGGCCAACCACCTGTTTGACCTTGCGCTCACCCGGCCGGTAGGACCATGTACGGCGTATTTCCTTCACCTGATCCAGAGTATTATGCGTAACCGACATTGATCCGGCGTTACTGGAGGGGCTGACGCCATGTTTCAGAAAGTGCATGATGACGTTGTCGAGGTCTTCGGTGCTTTTCAGTTCCGGATCGGAGTAGCGGTAAATCCACTGATCCAGCGCGACATCCAGGGTATAATCGCCGCTTTTCGTCGGGGCCGCAGCAGCGGACTCCCGCGTTACCTTGAAACCCTGATAACGGATTTCGTGATTCCATAACACTTCGCGGGCCGAGTGCGGGATCGGAAAGGGAAACGCCATCACCGCGCCTGTAAACCCGTTCCCGTCATTGGTCAATTGCCCGCTGACCGCATTGCGTTTTACGGCCTCATACACATGCCGGGGAGAGGCGCAGGACCGGTGCGATGGATAGACGTTCAGATAATAGCTGTCCGGATAGGCCTTCAGCAGTTCCTTGTGGGTTTCGGTAATCTGGGCGTCGTATTGCGCCATATTGTCCGCCTTAACGGTATACAGCACCTTATCGGCCGCATAGGGATCCGCATGATGTTTGCCGGGTTCATACCCAATACCGGGCGGCGGCCCGGTTAACCCGCCATCCCATGCCGGGATGGTTCCAGCGGCATTGCCCGCGCGTTCAGCGCCAACGGGGGTCAGATCGTTCCCCAGCCGATTGGCTTCTTCCGGCGATACCGCCGCAAATGCGGTGTGCGCTCCCAATACCAGGCCTATCACAACAGCTATCCCAGGCTTCCAGGTCATCTTCTAGCGCCTCCAAAGTATCGATTTCAGTGCTGGTGGACTTGTCGTCTCGCGAAGAACACCTGCGATGACTCTATCATATGCAAAATCTAAATGTCATTAGAAAAACGGACCGAAGGATACATAGTGATGCCCCAGGGGCCTTCCTGTCCATATAGGGTTTCGAAGAAAAGTCCGGTTCAATCTATAAGCATATTGGCCTAGCGCACCCCCAGACGCCTCACCCCTTCAGCAGAGAAGGCGTCGGGACTGTCCGTCAGTTCGAATTTGATCGGAGCTTCCTCATTATCAAGCCCGATAATATTGTACCGGCCGCCGGAGATATCATAAATGGCATTGGACCTTATACTGCACAGCGGCTGATCATAATAGTTGATGATATGGGCTTCCTGCACCCGCGTAAGCTCGCCGCCATCATCATGCAGCACCGCGGCAACGCCGGTCCAGCTATCCTCATCTATATATATTTTCCGCCGGGTGGCGAAATGGTGCCGCTTACCCGGCTTCAGCTTTCCCTCAATCACCCAAACGCGGTGCAGTTCATAACGGATGGGTTCCTGATTCAAATGAAGCTTGTGCAGAATATCCGCGTACTTTACTTCCGGCGAACCCAGCCTGAAAGTGTTATACGGAATCAGTTTCTCCTGCTTGCCGGTCAGTTCCCAATCGTACAGCTCGCCGCTGCCGTTAAAAATATAGTAGGCGTCATTGAACAGGATGCCTTCGCTTGACGGGATGACATTGTCAAATTCCGCGCCGACCACGGGTCTGACCTTGCGCGCGCCAGGCTCATAGTACCAGCCGCGCCGTTTTTCCCTGATCTGGTCCAGCGTGTTATGCATGACCTGAATGGTGCCGGCATTTTTCAACGGCGTGAGGCCGTGCCGCATATAATAAATCTGGACGTTATTAATATCTTCAATCCTGGTTATCTGAGGATCGGAGTATGCGAATATTAACTGTTCCCGAGCCGTCTCTATTGAATATTGACCATTCCTTGTGGGCGTTGCGGTGGCGGTCTGAAGCGTGACCTTGTGGCCCTGATAGCGCAATACGTGGTTCCATAACACCTCCCTGCCCGATTGGGGAATTGGGAACGGTGCCGCTATTACCGCCCCGGTTATTCCTTCGCCATCATTGCTCAATTGCCCGCTGAGGGCGTTGCTTCTGGAGGCCTTATATACGAATTCGGGATAGGCGCAGGACCGGCGCGACGGATAGACGTTCAGATAATAGCTGTCCGGATAGGCCTTCAACAATTCCCTGTGTGTATCGGTAAGCTGATTTTCATATTGCGCCATATTGTCCGCCCTGACGGCATATAGCGCCTTGTCGCCCGCATACGGATCCGCATAATGCTTGCCGAGTTCATATCCGATACCCGGCGGCGGCCCGGTTAATCCGCCATCCCAGGCAGGGATCGTGCCTGCTGCATTTCCGGCGCGTTCCGCGCCCACTGGCGTCAAATCGTACCCCAGCCGATTGGCTTCCTCTGGCGGCGCCGCCGCAAAAGCGGCGTACGCTGACAGCGCCAAACCTGTCACAACAGCTATCCCCGGCTTCCAGGACATTTTCAAGCGCCTCCAAAGTATCAATTTCAGTTCTGGTGGACTTGCCGTCTTGCGAAGAACACCTGTGATGGCTCTATCATATACAAAATCTAAATGTCTCTAAAAAGACGAAATAAAGGATACATATAGGGCAATTCCCTTGCCGCCTAACCGTCAGCATAGGGATTCGCCGAAAAGTCCGGTTCAATCTAAATGGATATTGGCCTAGCGCATCCCCAGCCGCCGCACGCCGTCGGCAGAGAAGGAGTCAGGTTCATCCTGAATGCTAAACCTGACCGGAGCCTGTTCGTTACGAAGCCCGACAATATGATAGCGGCCGCCCGACAGGTCATAGATAACGTCTGATCCGATATTGCACAGTGGAACTTCATAATAATCGAACATATGCGCTTCCTGCACACGGCTGAGCTTGCCGGAAACGTCATACATCGCCGCCGCCGCCCCGGCCCAGCTATCTTCATCCGAATAGATCAGGCGGCGGGCGGCGAAGTTATGGTGTTTGCCCGGTTTCAGCTTCGCCTCGATTACCCAGACGCGGTGCAATTCATAGCGCACCAGCTCGGGATTAAGATGTGACTTGTGCAGAATATCCTTGTACTTTGTTTCCGGCGCCGCGAGACGGAAGGTATTGTACGGGATCAGTTTTTCCTGCTTGCCGATCAATTCCCAGTCGTACAGGTCGCCGCCGCCATTGAAAATATTGAAAGCGTCGTTGAACCGGATTCCCTCGCTCGACGGGATGACATTGTCATATTCCGCGCCGATAACCCGTTTAACCTTGCGCTCGCCAGGCCGGTAGAACCATCCCCGCCTTTTTTCCAGCACCTGATCCATCGTATTATGCATGACCTGTATCGTGCCGGCGTTGGCCGTCGGCGCGACGCCGCGCCGCATAAAAAACTGCTGGATATTATTCATGTCTTCGGGCCTGGCCAGGCCCGGTTTGGTGTAATTGTATATCCACTGTTCCAGGGCCGACTCGATGGTGTAGTCACCGCCTTTTGTTGGCGTTGCAGAGGCGGATTCCCGTGTGACCAGATGACCCTGATAGCGCAGTTCATGATTCCACAGCACTTCGCGTCCCGACTGCGGGATCGGAAAAGGGATGGCCATGGTGGCGCCTGTAATGCCGTTACCGTCATCCACCATATTGCCGCTGACGGCGTTGCGCGCGGCGGCTTCATAGACAAATTTGGGATACGCACAGGAGCGGTGCGCGGGATAGACATTCAGGAAATAACTATCCGGATAGGCCTTCAATAATTCCTTATGGGCTTCTGTAAGCTGAGCGTCATATTGCGCCATGTTGGCCGCGTTCACGGTGAACAGCGGCTTATCATCGGCATAGGGATCTTTGTGAAACTTCCCGGGTTCGTAACCGATCCCCGGCGGCGGTTCGGTTAACCCGCCATCCCATGCGGGGATCGTGCCTGCCGCATTGCCCGCGCGCTCCGCGCCCATGGGCGTCAGATCAGTTTCAAGACGTTTGGCCTCATCCGGCGATACCGCTGCAAAGGCGGTGTTTGCACCCAGCAACAAACTCACTACAACAGCAAATCCGGACTTCCATGCCATTATCACATTCCTCCAAACCAGCGATTTCAGGATTGGTGGACTTGTCGGCTGGCAAAGAACACCGGTGCAGGCTGTATCATATAAGAAGTCGAAATGTCACTAAAATGACGAATTCTGCCTGCTTTTTATTCAATCTAATGACCAGCTTTAGCGCCCGCATTCCGGCCCGCACTTTCGCTCCGCCCGATCCGGAGAATTATTCCCTATGTCCTGACCCTTCGAATCAATTATACTGCCGGAAATTGTATAATCAGGGAGAACGGACCATGTGGATCACATTGACGGACGAACAGCAACACTGGATGGAAAAGGCCCGCACCGTGGCGGAACGCGATCTGGCCCCCCGCGCAGCTGTAACGGACAGGACCGCCACCTATCCAAGGGACTCCCTGGCCGCACTGCGCGCCGAAAATTTCATGGGGCTGCGGGTGTCAAAGGAACATGGCGGCAGCCACGTGGACCTGCTGACAACGGTGCTGGTGGTTGAGGAACTGGCCAAGAAATGCCCGTCCACCGCCATGTGCTACAAAATGCATATTGAGGCCGCAGAACTGATATCACGCATCGCGACGCCGGATCAGGTGGAACGCTTTGTGAAGCCCATCGCCAAGGGCGAGGCCCTGTATACGGTAGCGGGCGGTGAAACCAGCGGACCGACCGGTCAGGACTGGCAGCCGGCCGGCGCCTTCTCCGCCGCCCTTCGCACCGATAGCGGCTATCGTCTTGAGAATATCCGCAAGTCCTATGTGACATCGGCGGGCGAGGCGAGCCATTATTTCATGATGTGCCAGATAGGCCCGGATGCGCCAAGAGGCGCACTCAGCGCGATGGTGGTGGAGCGCGACAAAATCGAATGGAAGAAGGACGGCGAATGGAACGGCCTCGGCATGCGCGGCAACGGCAGCTCGCCGATGCTGTTCAACGGCGAGGTGCCGCACGCCAATATCATCGGCAAGGAACATGAAGCGGGCCGCAATCTTGGCGCGATCATGATGCCGGTGGTGGCGCTGACCTATGCCGCCGCCTATCTGGGCATTGCCTCGGGCGCCTTTGAAATCGCCCGCGAAGAAGTGGTGAAACAATATCCGAGCGGCGCAAGGCGGCTGGACAGCCCGATCAACGCCCGGCGCATGGCGGAATTCAGCGCGCGCATCGAAGGGGCGCGGTCGCTGCTGCATCTGGCGGCAAAGGCCGGCGACGAGGGCCGCGTCAAGGCGCCCCTGCCCTATGTGCAGGCCAAGGTGCTGGCGTCCGAAGCCGCCGTCGCGGTAACCGAAGGCCTGATGACCATCTTCGGCGGCACGGCGTTTGCCGCACGCTTGCCGTTCGAACGTTATTTCCGCGACGCGCGCGCAGGCGTTGTCATGGGCCTCGCGCTCGACGACGCCTATCCCATGATCTCCGGCATGCTGTTCCCGAAAAAACGGGATTAGGGGGTGCCGGCATATTCGAGCTTAAAAAACGTACCTATAGGGAAAGAAGGTGCATTTGGCGGGTATCTACGGGTGACTTTACATACACAGAAGCTGACCCACCCAATAGAGCAACGAGTAATCGGCATGTTAACGCCTGCATTTCGAACAAGACATTAGGACGTTGCCCGGAAGGTTTGTTCCCGCCATATATCGCGAATCCAAGTGGCTGATCAAAGAAAAGCGCTTCATGGAGAGCATCATTGCGAACCATCGAAACCTCTGATGTATACCGTCCTTGTTGATTATTTAATGCCCACTCGGGTGGTTGCATCTTAAATTGTTGGCACATCCATTCTAGCCGCTTGGCGTGTGGCAATGACGACGGTACATACGAGGAATAACATGATTTCGTATGTGCGAAGCAGGCATCAAGCGCAGTATAGAGATGTGTAAATTTCTCAAATGCTAAAAGCTGAGGATACTGAGAGAGAAACAGTACGTTAATAATCCCTGTAATCCGTTTAATATTGCGAATATCTGAAGAGTATTTTACCCAAAAAATCTCTGACAATTCGATGGCCTTTATAAGGGCCCCCTTCCCCAGGGAAAAGTCTGTCAATTTTCTGGGTTTGATTGGAGTCGCATCCAGGAAACCTGCTTCAGTTATTGTTAGGCGCATTCCAACAAAAAAGCTGATACACCACACAATGAATTCGAGGTGATCGACACTATTCGTATTCTGGTGGGTAAGCACATGCGTTTTTGGCAAACCAAAAATTCTGGTGCCGTAGGGTAACATTTTGCTCTGCCCACTAAATATATCGCGGCTGCGCTTTAATGGCCCATAAATCCAATCATTGTTGATCGTACTAGCCGTCTGAACTTCTGCAATGCTTTGCTCGATATCCGGAAGAGTGGATAGGTAAATATCGCCCGCACGAATGTCGCAAGAAAGCGGATAATAACCCAATTTTACGCATAGCCCTAGCATCCGTTTTTGCTCCACGCCTGAACTGATTATAAAAAAACTGAAACAAAGGGAATAGGCTAAGGCGTGACAGTTTTACCCTTTCCTTTTTTGGTCTCGACAACAGTTGTGTCAAGATTTGGCCCTACTACGCCGACAATTTCGCCAAAGTTTTCTCAACCATTTTGGGATTTTCGGCAATGAGGGCCAGTAAAATTCTGGTTGAACGCTCCGGATTGCGGCGGCCCTGTTCCCACTCACGGAGCGCGCTTACGGCAAAGCCATAGTGGTCCGCAAACTCCTTTTGACTGAGGCCGAGTTTTTTTCTGATCCCAGCAACATCAACTTTCGCAGGTGGCGTGTATTCATAGGACTCAAGCTCAATCTCGCCACGCATATGCGCCGCCATTTCGCGTACGGCCTGTACAAGGTCATGCTCTTTTTTGTGTGCTTTAGGCATGGCGGCCTCCTGTGAGTTCATTCAACATGTCTTTCATCAGCTTTTTATCCGCGCCCGAAAGATTTTCTTTTTCGTTCTTGGCGTAAATGTCGAGGAAATAAACCCCCGCATCATTCAGCCAGTAATAATACATAATCCGCACCCCGCCGCTTTTGCCGGAACTGCCTCTGGCGGCTCTGGCTTTGCGGATACCGCCTGTGCCTGCAATCACCGGCCATTTTTCAGGGGCCAGGATGATTTCATTCTCGCCAATACGCTTTTCCTCCTCACTTAACAGCTTGGCGGATTTACGTTCGTAGATACGGGTTCAAACAATTTTCATTGTTTTGATAGTACGGCATTGCCGTGCAATATTCAAGTGAAAAGCCGATCCTGGCTATTCACCTCCGCCCCATCGCCAGGCAGGCCGGGTAAAGTGGACGTTACCCTTTTTGCATCACGCTTCTCAGCTGCGCCTGAAGCGCAAGTCGAGAGTGTGGGGAAATTCCGGGTTATGTTCGGCCGCGGGCACGGCGATCTTGCCGGGGGTGTGCCCGGTTGCCTGGAAGCGCGCAAGCTTGCGGCCCTCGGCCTCGTTCTCGTTGACAGGGAATGTCTCATAACTGCGCCCGCCGGGATGGGAGACATGATAGACGCATCCACCAAGCGAGCGCGCCTGCGCCGTATCGATGACGTCAAACACCAGCGGCGCATCGACGGGCAGTTGCGGATGCAGGCTGGAGGGCTGCGCCCACGCCTTGAAGCGCACACCCGCCACCTGCACCCCGTTCTCGCTGGTGGCGGCCAGCGGCAGGCGCCTGCCATTGCAGGCGATGATGTGACGCCCTTCGATCAGGCCCGACGCCGTCACCTGCACGCGCTCGATTGTGGCGTCGACCGACCGGCTGGTTCCGCCCCCGGAGGTTTCTTCCCCCATAACCGGCCATGGCTCCAGCGCCGCATGCAGCAGGATTTTCACATCGCCAATCTGGGTGCGGCCGCATTCAGGAAAACGAAATGCGTGAAACGGCGCAAACCATTCGGGCGCCAGATCATATCCGCCCGATTTCAGAAAATGCAGCACATCGCGGAAGTCTTCCCAGATATAATGGGGAAGCATGAACCGGTCATGCAATTGCGCGCCCCAGCGCACCAGCCGTCCCGTATAGGGCCGTTCCCAGAACAGCGCGATGCATGCCCGCAACAGCAGCGCCTGCACCAGATTCATCCGGGGATGCGGCGTCATCTCGAAGCCACGCATTTCCAGCAGCCCCAGCCGGCCGCGTTCGCTGTCGGGGCTGTAAAGCTTGTCGATACAGAATTCGGCGCGGTGGGTGTTGCCCGTCACATCGACCAGCAGGTTGCGGAACAGCCGGTCGATCAGCCATAACGGCGCCTCGCCGCTATCGGGGATTTGCTGAAACGCGATTTCCAGTTCGTACAGGGACTCGTGGCGCGCCTCATCGACACGCGGCGACTGGCTGGTCGGGCCAATATACTGGCCTGCGAACAGATAGGACAGCGACGGATGATTCTGCCAGAAACAGACAAGACTGCGCAACAGATCCGGGCGGCGCAGAAACGGGCTGTCCTCTGGCCTGGCCGCACCCATGACAATATGATTGCCCCCGCCGGTGCCGGTCCGGCGCCCATCGACGAGAAATTTTTCCGCCGACAGGCGCGCCTGCCGGGCCTCCTCATAGACCGTGAAATTGATATGCTTGAGTTCCTCCCAGTTGGAGGCCGGCTGAACATTGATTTCGATCACCCCCGGATCGGGCGTGACGCTGAAATGCGCCAGCCGCGGGTCGGCGGGCAATGTATAGCCTTCGATTACGACCGGGGTTTTCAGCCGCGCCGCCACGGCCTCGATTGCGGCAATCAATTCCAGCGCATGCTCCGCTCCGATGATAGGGGGAAGGAACAGGTGCACCACGCCGCCGCGCACCTGCGCGCAAAGGGCGCTGCGGATAAGACCATTTGGATCATTGCGGAAGACGGCGTCATCGGGCGCCCCGCGTTCAAGATTGATGTTTCGCAACGCCGCGTGCGACGGCAGTTTTCCGGACGCCGCGAACGGGCTGCGCTCGGGGACAAGTTCCAGCTCCGCTTCCTTGGGATAAGGCAGGGCCGCGAGAGGCAAACGCAGGCCGACCGGTGAATCGCCGGTCAGCGCCACGAGATGCGGGCTTTTGAATTGCCATTTGTTGCTGATCCATTGTCCGCGCCGGTGCGAATAGTGCAGCGGCAGCACATATCCCACCGGCGCGTTGAGGTCTTTCTCCATCAACACCTGCAGACGTTCGCGCTCGGCGATCTCGTAAACGTCCACCGTCATCATTTCGTCCTGCAGCGGCAGCTTGCGCTCTTTCCACAGGTAATAGGGCGTGTCCTCGCGCGCGGGCAGCACATAGGCGGCCGGAATGCCCAGCATTTCCGCGAGCGCAGTTAAAAATGTCTCTGCTGTGCCCAGCGTATGATTAAGCGGCCTGTCCGGATCGGCGAGCAGTTCAGGGTTTAGCCACACGGGTTCGCCATCAGGCCGCCAGAAGCAGGGCATGGCCCAGCGCGGCAGGATCTCGCCCGGGTACCACTTGCCCTGGGTGAACATGTGCAGCCCCCCCCTGGCGAAACGTTCACGCAGGCGCTGCAACATGGATTTGCCAAGCTCTTTCTTCACGCCTCCGAGGGCCGAATAGTGCCAGATATCGCCTTCACGATCATCAAGCGACACGAATGTCGGTTCACCCCCCATCGTAAGGCGGATATCGCTTTTCGCGATGTCCGCGTCTATTCTGGAACCCAGCGCGTCAATCGCCAGCCACTCGGCCTCGGTATAGGGTTTGGTCACGCGCGGCGCCTCATGCAGACGGGTCACGCTCATTTCATGATGCAGCACGGCGATAGTGCCGTTCTCCACCGTCCCTGCGACGGGCGCCGCGCTGGACGGGTTCGGCGTGCAGCACAGGGGAATATGCCCTTCGCCCGCGAACAGCCCGGAAGTAGGGTCCAGGCCGATCCAGCCGGCGCCGGGAAGATAGACTTCCGTCCAGGCGTGCAGGTCGGTAAAATCCACATCCGTGCCGGACGGGCCGTCGAGCGACTTTACATCGGCGGCAAGCTGGATGAGATAGCCGGACGCGAAACGCGCCGCCAGTCCCAGATGCCGCAAGGCCTGACACAACATCCAGGCCATGTCACGGCAGGAACCGCTGCCAAGCGCCAGTGTCTCCTCGCAGGTCTGAATGCCGGGCTCCAGACGCACCGTATATTGCAATGTCTGATTGAGCTTTTGATTAATGCCAACCAGAAAATCGTTCATGCCCCGGGGGGAGACATCAACGGTATCGAGCCAGGACCGCAATCCGGCCCCTGATTCCTTGGCCTCCAGATAAGGGGCCAGCTCTTCTCTCAGGCTTTCCTCATAGGTGAAGGGAAAGTCGCTGGCATAGCTTTCGATGAAGAAATCAAAGGGATTGAACGCGCGTATATCCGTGATCAGATCAACTTCTATACGGAACGCGCTGACCTTTTCGGGGAAAATGACCCGGGCGAGGAAATTGCCGAAGGGATCCTGCTGCCAGTTAATGAAATGCGCCGGAGGCGTGATTTTCAGCGAATAGGACTGGATGGGCGAGCGCGCATGGGGCGCCGGACGCAGCCGAATGGTCTGGGGGCCGAGTGCTGCCGGCCGGTCATAGCTGTATTGCGTGATATGGTGCAGGGCGACACGAATGTTCACAACATATAACCTTCGCTAATAAGCTCCTGATTAACACATTCAAATTGCAGGAGGGCTATTATGTTGCAACGCACTCTAGTATATTACAAGTCGTTTCGGTTACAAAAACGAATATTCGTGCAGGAGTTGGCGTGTTCACTATTCCTCCTCTTACCAGTGACGTTATAGGGATCAGTCTCGACGGGCTCAGCTCTCCGTCGATCAATGTCAATCTTTCCGACATGATCAACAGCAGCCATTCCCGTGGGTGGGGGTTTGGCTGGTATCCGGGCGACCAGCAATCGGCGATGGTGGTCAAGGACCCGGTGGCGCACGGCGTGCAGGCCCTTCCGGCCGCCCTTTCCGACTGGTCGATTTTCCGCTCTACGGTGTTTTTTTTCAAGGTGCGCGGGGCGGCCAAGGGCTACACACACAATGAAACCCAGCCATTCCTGCGCAGCTTCGCCGGGCGCGACTGGATGTTCATGCACAATGGCGATCTCGACAAATTGAAACTTGAGAAACTGCACGGGCGCAAAAGGCGGCTTCTTGAACCTTTGGGAAGCACCGATTCCGAACTGGCTTTCTGCAATCTGTTAATGCAGATGCAGGAGGGGGCTGCACGTCAGCTTTCCGATCTTGACCCTGAAATGCTGCACTCGTGGTTTCGCCGCTTCGATGCGCTCGGCAGTTCCGACATGTACCTCACCGACGGGCTGAGCATCGCCTTCTTTCAGGGGTCGCGATCGCCCAAGCAGCTGAGTTATGCGCGCATTCAGCCTCCTGAAAATCAGGGAACATATGAATCCGAAGCGGCGCACCTCACGCTGAATGATCCCCGCGACAGCTATCGCACGGCGCTGATCGTAAGCTCGTCGCGCTTTTCCAGCGGCGTCTGGACGCCGATGCAGCCCGGGCAGATGATCATTGCGCGGCGCGGCTCAATCTTCTGGGACAGCGCCGCAGGCCACGCCAATCCGGCTCAGGTGTCCTATGCGCCAATTCCCCGGCAGCAGGCGCCGCAGGGTGACGCGTTTATGGCGCCGATGCAGGCCGAACAGACCAGCCAGTCCCAGGCGCAGGCGCAGGTGCTGACCAACGCCCGCTCGATCATAACGACGCCCCAGGGAGAAACGCTCTCCTACCGCAAATATGAAGTGACCCATGCCACCCACTATGAATATTCCGAACCAGTGGATCACAGCACACATGTTTTCAGGCTTCAGCCAACCGATGATTCAATTCAGGAAGTCGTGCGCAGCAGCATCTCGATTTCAACGAGTTCCGAGGAAATCCAGTACGAGGACGTGTTTGGCAATCAGGTGATCCATTGCGTGATCAATGTGCCGTTCAGCAAGCTGTCGGTCGAGGCCACCAGCATTGTCAATGTTTACGCCACGCCGCCGGACAATCACAGCCTGTCGGCCCGCCAGACCACGCTTCCTCTCGCGTGGATGCCGTGGCAGCGGCAGATGATGATGCCTTACCTGTTGCCGTCAGAGCTTCCTGAATCCCAATTGCTGGAACTGACCAAATATGCGACGAGTTTCGTCGAACGGAATAACAATCAGCTGCTCAGGACCATCGAGGACATCAATCTCAGCATCTATCGCGACTACAAATATGTGCCGGGAGCGACGGCGCTCAGCACCACGCCTTTCGAAGTATTCTCGTCGCGCGAGGGGGTCTGTCAGGATTTTGCCAATCTGTTTATTTGCCTGGCGCGCCTTCTCAGCATTCCCGCGCGCTATCGCATGGGCTATATTTATACGGGCGCCAGCTATGCGAACAAGATTCAGTCGGACGCCTCCCATGCCTGGGTGGAGGTCTATCTGCCGTATATCGGCTGGCGCGGGTTCGACCCGACCAATGGCTGCATTGTCGCCCAGGATCATATTCGCGTCGCCTGCGGCCGTAATTACGGCGACGCCTCGCCTACGTCCGGAACCATCTACAGGGGCGGCGGCGCCGAGACGCTAACCGTCGAAGTCAGGGTGAAGGAGCTGCTGGACTACCGGTAACAGCCGGAGCAGAACATGATTATTTTAGGCTGAAGCAAAACCATTCACCCGGACGTCTTTGCGAGCCGCTTGGCGACGTGGCAATCCAGGGCCACAAATTATGTGATTGGCGTCACTTGGCGAACGGGACTGGCGTCACCATGTTCATCTTGTGACTTTCGGATTGAAGATCCCCCTCTTTTGACCTGATGGACACGCCTCCTGGTCCGTGCCTCGGATCCTGAGTGATCAGAATAAACTTCCCCATGCGCAAGCGTGGGGATTTTTTTTGCCTCGGCGCAGGTAATTCTGTTTAGGGATTACCGCGTGGGCACCGGAACCTCGCCGCGATAATCATAAAAGCCGCGTTGGGTTTTCTGGCCGAGCCAGCCGGCCTCGACATATTTCACCAGCAGCGGGCAGGGCCGGTATTTGCTGTCGGCCAGCCCGTCATGCAGCACCTGCATCACAGCCAGACAGGTATCAAGTCCGATAAAATCCGCCAGCTGCAACGGCCCCATAGGGTGATTGGCCCCCAGCCGCAACGCCGTATCGATCGCTTCCACGTTGCCGACGCCTTCGTACAGCGTATAGACCGCTTCATTAATCATGGGCATCAGAATGCGGTTAACCATAAAGGCGGGAAAATCTTCGGCATTCGCCGTTGTTTTGCCGAGTTTGTTGGTGAATTCGCGCGCCAGCTTGAAGGTTTCTTCGCCGGTGGCGATACCGCGGATCAGCTCCACCAGTTTCATAACCGGAACCGGGTTCATGAAATGCAGGCCGATAAACTGTTCCGGCCGGTCTGTAGAGGACGCGAGGCGCGTGATCGAAATCGACGAGGTGTTGGAGGCGATAATCGCATCCGGGCGCAGCATTGGGCACAGCCGTGTAAAAATGCTGCGCTTCACGTCTTCCTTTTCCGCCGCCGCTTCGATGACCAGATCGACTTCCTTGAACCGCTCCAGATCAGCAACCGGCGTGATGCGCGCCATCGCGGCCTTCTTGGCGTCATCGGTCATCAGACCGCGCTGTATCTGGCGCGACATATTAACGGAAATTGTCGCCAGCGCCTTGTCCAGCGCCTCTTTGTTGACATCCTCCAGCAGCACGTCAAAGCCAGCGGCGGCGCAAACATGCGCGATGCCGTTGCCCATTTGACCGGCCCCAATTACGCCAACCTTATTTATCGTCGCCATGCGGGATCATCCTTTGTTGAACCAGGTCCAATCCCTGTTACGTTTCCCGTCCATTTTATCACCCGGATCTTAGAGGCCGAGCTTTGTCAGTTCTGCTTCCAGTTCAGGCACCGCCTTGAATAAATCCGCCACCAGACCGTAATCCGACACCTGGAATATCGGCGCTTCCTCATCCTTATTGATGGCGACGATTACCTTGGAGTCTTTCATGCCGGCCAGATGCTGAATGGCGCCCGAGATCCCTACGGCAATATACAGATCAGGCGCCACCACCTTGCCGGTTTGCCCGACCTGCATGTCATTCGCCGCATAGCCCGCATCCACGGCGGCGCGCGACGCGCCGACAGCCGCCTTGAGTTTATCGGCCACCGCTTCGATAAGTTTGAAGTTGTCGCCCGACTGCATGCCGCGCCCGCCGGAAATAATGATCTTGGCGGAGGTCAACTGAGGCCGCGCCGACGACGACAGGCGGTCGCCGACATATTCCGACAGGCCCGGATTTTTCGCAGCCGCAATCTTCTCGATAACCGCAGAACCTCCCTGGCCAACCGCCTGGAATGTCGTGGTGCGCACCGTGATGACTTTTTTGGCGTCAGACGATTGCACGGTCTGCATGGCGTTGCCGGCATAGATCGGGCGCACAAATGTATCGGGTGATTCGATTTTCACAATTTCCGAAATCTGGGCAACGTCCAGTAATGCGGCTACTCGCGGCATGAAGTTTTTTGACACCGTGGTGGCGCTGCTCAGTACTGCTGTGTAATTGCCCATCAGGCCAACCACCAGTTCTGTTACATTCTCGGCCAGCCGGGCCGCATAGAGTGCGTCATCGGCCAGCAGAACCCTGGTCACGCCTTCCAGGGTTTGCGCGGCTTCTGCGACGGAGCCGCAATTTTGCCCGGCCACCAGTATGTGCACGTCACCGCCCAGTTGCCTGGCGGCGCTGACGACCTTGGCGGTGACGTCGGACAGGTTTGTATTATCGTGATCGGCAACGACAAGGGAACTCATACTCAAATCACTCCCGCTTCATTGCGCAGTTTGGCAACCAGATCCTGCACGGATTCTACTTTTACCCCGGCCTTGCGGGTGGGCGGTTCCGTGGTTTTCAAAACTTTCAGCCGCGGCGTGATATCGACGCCAAAATCTTCCGGCGTCTTATCATCAATGGGTTTTTTGCGGGCCTTCATGATGTTCGGCAGCGACGCATAGCGCGGCTCGTTCAGGCGCAGATCGACGGTTATCACTGTCGGCAGATTAACGCGGATGGTTTGCAGGCCGCCGTCAACTTCGCGGGTCACTTCGGCCACGGCGCCGTCAATTTTCACTTCACTGGCGAAGGTTGCCTGGGAACGGCCCAGCAGCGCGGCCAGCATCTGCCCGGTCTGATTGCTGTCATCGTCAATCGCCTGCTTGCCCAGTATGACGATATCGGCGCCCTCCTGTTCGGTGATGGCCTTAAGAATTTTGGCGACGGCCAGGGGTTCCACCGTCTGATCGGTTTTCACCAGAATGCCGCGATCCCCGCCCATGGCCAGCGCGGTGCGGATGGTTTCCTGGGCTGCCGCCGGACCGATCGAGACAATAATGATTTCCGTGGCGGTTCCCGCTTCTTTCATGCGCACAGCCTGTTCGACGCTGATTTCGTCAAATGGGTTCATCGACATTTTGACATTCGCCAGATCGACGCCGGACCCATCGGCCTTAACCCGCGCCTTGACATTATAATCAATTACCCGTTTTACGGGCACCAGGACCTTCATCGCCGCACTCTCCAAATCAAATAATTCGCTGTCTCATCATGGTTCAGCCGGGCCGTTCATCTCGCAGGTGCGAAAACTAGTATCCGCAACAGCCTCTGTCAACGAATCGTAACGTTGAGACCCATGATTTTGGATAATAATTTGAATTACCGGTTCTGCCCCGGCAGCCATAAAACGTCCGTTGCGCCGTCATTGTTCACATGGCGGCCAATAACAAACAGAAAATCGGACAACCGGTTGATATAGCGTAGCGCCGCCGGGTTAACAATTTCGCCGTCCGCCAGCTCAACCATCAGCCGTTCCGCCCGCCGGCTGATGGTGCGCGCCAGATGCAGATAGGCCGCAGCATGGCTTCCCCCCGGTAATATGAAGGAATTCAAAGGGCTTAGCCGGGCGTTAAGGGCGTCGATTTCGTGTTCCAGGCGGACAACCTGGGCGTCGCTGATGCGCAACCCCTCACCCGGTTTTTCCTGGGGTGATTCCGGCGTACAGAGATCGGCCCCCAGATCAAACAGATCATTCTGAATGCGCCCCAGCGCCGCGTCCGGATCACCTGTGGTATGCAGCCGGGCCAGGCCGATGGCTGCGTTGGCCTCATCCACGGTGCCGAAGGCCGCAACCCGGATATCATATTTGCGCACCCGTTTGCCGTCGCCAAGCCCGGTGTCGCCCTTGTCCCCGGTGCGGGTGTATATTTTGTTCAGCTTTACCAAGCAGTCAACTCCCTGTGAAATATAACGCGCCCATAATGATAAGCACTGCAACAAACTGCATCGCCACACGCAGGCGCATCAGTTTGTTGCTCCAGGCGCGATTGAAGTCACCGCCCCGGAACATGGCGAATATACCCACGCAGAGCACAATGAAAACCAGGGCAATGGAAACCGGCACCAGTATTTCTAATAAGTTTCCCATGCCCGTATTGCTTTATCCCATCCGGTAGACGCGGCTGGCGCAGCCCGCAAACAGGTCGGCTTTTTCGCTTGCCGAGAATCCCGACGCAAGACGCTTGAACGAATTCCAGAGGACACCGTACGAGACCGACCTTTTATCCACGGGAAAATTGCTTTCGAACATGCAGCGCGAGGGCCCAAAGACATCAATGGTGTGCAGATAATAGTCGCGCGTTGCCGCCGCCAGTTGCTCCGAGGTGGGCGGCAAAGCGTTTTTGTGCCAGCCAAAACCGTTCATCGGCATGTTAATGCCGCCAATTTTGACGTTGACGTTCGGGCATTTCGCCAGTTCGGCCATGTCCTTTTTCCATTGCGGGAATATCTCGATGCGCTTTCCATCATAGGGTCCAATGGCGATAGGACCGCCGAAATGATCGAGGATGATGGTCAAATCCGGCAGCGCTTTGGCGAATTCCGTCAGATCGGGAATTTGCGGATGGTAGAAAAATGCATCAAACGATTGCCCGCGCTTGACAAGTTCCGCCGCCCCTTGCTGAAACTTCTTCTCCTTAAGCATGCCCTTGGTCAGGTGCGAGAAGGAGCGCTGCATCTGGGGATCAGGATCCCAGGCCGTGATGTGGCGGATACCCTTGAAACGGCCAGGCGCCGCCGCCAGATGGGCATCGAGCACTTCGCCCACGGCGGAACCCAGGGTCAGATCGGCATGGCCGACGATTGCGGCGCAGGCCCGCATCGGCCCGTATTGGCCGCTGGCGCTTTGGGCCGCCACGCCGTTGACGAACTCGGTTTCTCCTACAGGGCGTAAATGATCGGGCCCGGTGGAGCGGTACATGGAGCCGCAATCCACGAAGACCGTCGCCACAACATTATGACCGCTGCTGGTGTCGGCGCATAATTCATCCAGAAAGTAACGGCTGCCCGGGTGATCCCACAAATGATGATGTGGATCAATAATTGCAATCGCCGGCTCCAGCGCGGCCTCACTCACTTGCGCCAGCCAGGCCGCCTGATCCGTTATTTGCCGCATCTTCCCGTCTCCCCTTATTTTTTGAAATTGCACTGGCTAAAGTATTAAAGCTATGCCAGATAGCAAGCATCATATATGTGCTTGTGTGGAATAACCACTTAACATCAGAGCGAAGTGTATCATCAAGTGCGCCGACGTGACGTCCTGGCCGCAATGGCCCTTTCCCCCTTCTTTGGCGTTCTCCCCGTTAGCGGGGAAGAAGCTGTTATCCCCGTATCCAATGCCAAATTGGCCGATCCCGTGCCCTTTAACGCCGGCATGGTGCGAAAACTGGCGCAAAAGCTGGCGTCGAAGAAATATGAGCCGCCAAAGCTGACCCTGCCCAAGGAACTGGAAAATCTCACCTACGACCAGTATCGCGATATCCGGTTCCGCCCGGATCAGGCGATCTGGCGCAGTGAAGCCCTGCCCTTCCAGATGCATGTGTTCCACAGCGGCTTTTTCTTCATACACCCGGTAACAATCCATCTTGTCGATCAGGACGAGTCCCGCAAGCTGTTATACTCCAGCGATTATTTTTCGTTTGGGCCAAGCGTTCTGCCGCCGCCGCCGGAATACGATCTTGGTTTTGCCGGGTTCAGGCTGCACACGCCCATCAACCGGGATGATTATTTTGATGAAATGGCCGTGTTTCAGGGCGCAAGCTATTTTCGCGCCGTAGCCAAGGGACAGGCCTACGGCCTTTCAGCGCGTGGTCTGGCCATCGACACCGCCGAACCCAGCGGCGAGGAGTTCCCGCTGTTCCGGGCTTTCTGGATCGAAAAACCCCGGCCGGGTTCAAGTTCTATCGTCGTGCATGCCTTGCTGGATAGTGAACGCACCGCAGGCGCCTACCGGTTCACGATGCGTCCAGGCGTGAGCACCGAGATGGATGTGGAAGTAACGCTTTATCCGCGCACAAATCTGGCGCGGGCCGGGTTTGCGCCATTGACCAGCATGTTTTTATTCAACGCGTCAGACCGGGTGGGGATTGATGATTTTCGTCCCGCCGTGCATGATTCCAGCGGATTGTCGATCCGCAACGGTCAGGGCGAGTGGTTGTGGCGGCCCTTATCCAACCCGGCGACACTTCAGTACAGTGTCTTTATGGACCACAGCCCGCGGGGTTTTGGTCTGATGCAGCGGGAGCGCCGGTTTGAAAATTTTGAAGATCTGGAAGCCCATTATGAACGCCGGCCCAGTGTCTGGATTGAGCCTATCGGCGATTGGGGGCCCGGCGCCGTGCATCTGGTCGAAATCCCCTCCAGGTCCGAAGTCAACGATAATATCGTCGTTTACTGGCGCCCTGCCGACACCATACCGGGCGGGTCGGAATATGTGCTGAACTACCGGATGCAATGGTGCAACGCCCCTACACCGGAACCTGACGTGGCCATGATTATCGCCACACGCGCAGGTACTGGCTGGGATAAACCGACCCGCTTGTTCGTCATCGACTTTGCGGGCGCGGCGCTGGACAAACTTCCCGCTGACACACTTCCAGAACCCGTCATAGAGGTCTCAGAGGGCAAAATCCTGAACCCCGTCGTTCAGCCAAATCCGGAAACCAGAGGCTGGCGCCTGAGTTTTGAACTGGAGACGGGAGACGCGCAGGTGATCGAATTACGCTGTCATCTTGACCATGAGAAGGTGCGGCTTTCGGAGGTCTGGGTTAACCGATGGACGATTTAGAGGCGCATTCCCCTGCGCCTGCTGACCGAAAATCCGCACTTGCAATGGCGCCTCCGCTGCCTGCCGAAACTCCTGCGGATATGCCCGCGCAGGCATTCTGGGATTGGCGGGAGAACACGGTCAATTTAGCGGACCCGACGCGGACCAGGGCGCTGCTTCGGCGCGGAATGTTGTTTTCCGGAACCTTGCTCATGGCCGCCGCCGCCTTTTACGCCATGTACGAGGTGATGGCGGTCAATAACCTGACCAATATCCAGATCCTGATTTTAATCCTGTTTATACCCAATTTCACCTGGATCAGCTTCTGGTTTATCAGCGCGCTGATGGGATTTTTTGTGGTGTTGCGGCCACGTCCTCTGCTGCGGGTGCCGAAACTTGCCCCCGGCGCCTCGATGATGCTGACCAGACGCACGGCCCTGCTGGTGCCGACCTATAATGAACCGCCGCATCGCATCTATGCCAATGTGCAGGCCATGTATGAAGCGCTGCGGCATATGGGCGCGCTGCGTTCGTTTGATTTTTTTATCCTGAGCGATACGACCGAAGCCGCTGTCTGGCTGGAGGAAGAAGTGGGTTTTCACGATTTGCGCGCACGTACGGGCGGTGACGCAAACCTGTTTTACAGGCGCAGGCCAAAAAACATTGCGCGAAAATCCGGCAATGTGGAAGATTTCTGCCGCCGCTGGGGAATGAATTACGAACATATGATTGTGCTGGACGCCGACAGTCTGATGACAGGCGACGCCATGGTGCGTCTGGCTGCGACCATGGAGGTGCACCCCGAAGCCGGCATCATTCAGACGGCGCCCCAGATCATCAATGGCGCGACCCTGTTTGCGCGGCTGCAACAGTTCGCAGGGCGGGCCTATGGTTCGGTCGTGGCGGCGGGCCTGGCGTACTGGCATATGGGTGACGGAAATTACTGGGGCCATAACGCGATTATCCGTACGCGGGCTTTTCTGGAAAGCGCCGGGCTGCCGGCCCTTCCTGGCCGTGCGCCCTTTGGGGGACATATTCTGAGCCATGATTTTGTCGAGGCCGCCCTGATGCGCCGCAGCGGATGGAAAGTCTATATGGCGGCGGAGATCGAAGGCAGCTTTGAAGAAAGTCCGCCCGGATTAATTGATTATGCGGCGCGCGACCGGCGCTGGTGCCAGGGCAACATGCAGCATATGGCGGTGTTGCCCGTACGGGGTCTGCACTGGCTGAGCCGGCTGCATTTGGGGCTGGGTATT
Organism: Alphaproteobacteria bacterium; assembly: GCA_040081735.1. Lineage (GTDB taxonomy): Bacteria > Pseudomonadota > Alphaproteobacteria > UBA11222 > UBA11222 > UBA11222. The sequence continues at coordinate 21,161 of JBEBFX010000019.1, forward strand.
TTTGGATATCTTGCGTCGCCCATATGGCTGAGTTTTTTGCTTACGGGCGTGATGCTGACCTTGCAGGCGCACTATATCCGCCCGGAATATTTTACAGACGAATTTCAGCTGTTTCCGACCTGGCCAGTGATCAATCCGCAACTGGCGGCGTGGCTGTATGTCGGCACGATGGCTGTGCTGCTGGGGCCAAAAATACTGGGCGTCCTGCTGCTGATGCGCGATCGCGCCGAAGCGGCCGATTATGGCGGGCGCATCAATATTATTGCGGGACTGTTTGTGGAAACCCTGCTTTCCTCATTGACCGCGCCGGTCATGATGCTGATCCAGACGTCGGCTGTATTCGGGTCTTTGGCCGGGCGCGATGTTGGCTGGCGCACGCAGCGGCGGGGCGACGATGGGGTCCCCTTCCGGGAGATTGCGCTGCGCCATCGGGGACACACTATTCTGGGTGTGGCCCTGGGCATTTCGGCTTATGTTGTATCGCCGTTACTGCTTGCCTGGATGTCACCCGTGGTTCTGGGGCTGGTGCTGGCTATCCCCCTGTCCGCGCTGGGGGCCAGCCGGCGATGCGGTCAGGCTTTGGCGCGGGCGGGGCTGCTGCTGACGCCGGAAGAAGCAAATCCGCACCCGATTATTGTCCGCTCAAGGATAATTCAGGAAGAACTGGCGCTCAAAGGCATGCCGGTTACCGATCCGGTCGTTCGCATTATAAATGATCCTGATTTGCGGGAAGTGCATATTGCCATGCTTGCAAAACCACGCACCGGGATCAGGGGCGATGTGGATGTGGACCTTGTGGTGGCCATGGCCAGACTGCAACAGGCAGACAGCGTCGAAGACGCCGTGCACTTTCTTTCCCAGAAGGAAAAGCTTGCGTTGCTGGGCAGCGCGGAGGGGATAGTGCGTCTTGTAAGCCTATCCCAACCCCGCCCCGAAGTGGCGAGCGCCGCGCAGTAAAGCGGGCGCGGCCTTTATTCCGCCGCCTTCCTAAGCGCTTCGTTGTAGTGCTCGCCGACGCTGGTGCGCCAGATGTCACCCGGCAAGGCATTGGTGCATTCGCCATTTTCAAATGTCGTCACACCATTCACGAGGATCGCACGGTATCCCGTGGCCCGCTGCACCAGCCGCCTGCCGCCGCCGATAATCGCTTCATAGACCGGCTTTTCCGGGGTGACCGCCAGCTTGTCAATATCATAGACCATAATGTCCGCTGGCATGCCCGGCAGCAGCATGCCGCGCCCGGTCATGCCGATACTGGCGGCTGACATGTGCGACAGGCGCCAATGGGCTTCTTCCAGGCTCATTACTTTTTTGTCGCGCACCCATTTGGCCAGCAGGATGGTGGGATATTTGCCCAGGCTGAGGAACTGCGTATGCGCGCCGCCATCCGACAGGCCGGGGATCACATAGGGATGCAGCAGCATTTCCTGATTGGCGTCTTCGTCCATATTGGCGAAATCCTCGATCAGGAAGTTGGTCTCCAGACGTTCCGCCACATTGATGTCGCAGAACACATCCAGCGGGTCCTGCCCGCGTTCGGCGGCAATCTGCGACACATATTTGCCAACGAGGGACGGATCTTTCGATTCCATCACCAGCAGGCGCGCCCAGTTGCCCGACCAGATGCGTTCAATATAGGTATCCAGATCGTGCTGTAACGTCTTGCGCACTTCCGGATTGGCCAGATTGGCGATACGCTGTTCCAGCGGGCAGGCCAGCGCCTTGTTCCAGGCAGGCATTTCGTCGAACAGATTATATTCGAGCAGGTTGAACAGGGATTCCAGCTGATGGGTCAGGCCCAGCCCGGTCACCTGAACCCGTTTATTCATATCTTCGAGCAGCACCAGAGCCTCCCTGAAGGCTTTCGGGCGGTTGCCTTCCTGGAATATCGCATTGTAATAGATGGGGCGGCCGGAAATATTGGCCCAGCGTTCCAGCATTTCGGCTTCATTAGGCCCGATCTTCAGCTGTTTGGGCGTCACTTCGATGGAACCGACATTGAATTCCCGCGCCACCGCAATCAGCGCTTCGGTTTCTTCCATCGGCGCCACAAGGCTTGGCAGGATCGCGCCGTCAAAATCCCTGTCGATCAGATTGAGATCGGTGGACAGGCCCATGGCCCCGGCGCGGTAGCCGTCACGCACGACTTCTTTCATGGCTTCAAGCTCGGCGGGCGTCACATGCTCGCGCTTGCTGTCTTCCGTACCCAGAACATATCCCCGCACCGGAGATTGCGGAATATAGGTGGCCACGTTGACGCCAAGCCCGGCGCTTTTCATGGAATTGAGATATTCGGCCTGTGTCACCCAGTCCCAGCGCATGCCTTCTTTCATGGCGGAATAGGGAATGGCTTCGACACGGGTCATGCGCTGCATGGCGCGTTCGCGGTCATGGGGATGGCAGGGGGCAAAGCCAAAGCCGCAGGCGGCGATCACAATCGAGGTAATGCCGTGCCAGCACGACTGGCTTGCGTAGGGGTCCCATTGCAGCTGCGCGTCATAATGGGTGTGCACGTCAATCGCGCCGGGCGCCACGATCAGATTGGTGGCGTCGATTTCCTTTTTGCCCTTGCCGGTTACCCGGCCGATTTCGGCGATCCTGCCATTCTTGATCGCGATGTCCGCCCGGAAGCGCGGCATGCGGGTGCCATCCACGACGGTCCCGTTGCGAATCACCATATCAAACCGTGTGTCAGCCATAGCGCCCTCTCCTCCCGTAAGATAATTTCTTAATTAAAAGCAGCGCCCGACGGCGCAGGCCGAACCATATTGACAACACTGTACGCCGCGACACGCTGCTTTCCAGATGAGACGACGCGCACAGGGCCTTGTCAAGGTGTAAAGCACGCGCCTTAATCCAGCGTGCGGCGGTAACGGCTTAGCGCGATCGTGCTGACGGCGGTCAGGAAAATCAGCAGCGGCCAGATGCTGGGCCAGATTTCCGCAAGGCCGTTGCCTTTCAGTAATATGCCGCGCACGATGCGTAGAAAATGCGTTAGCGGCAGCGCCTCGCCGATCACCTGCGCCCAGCCGGGCATGCCGCGAAACGGAAACATGAAGCCGGATAGCAGGATCGATGGCAGGAAAAAGAAAAACGTCATCTGCATGGCCTGCATCTGATTGCGCGCCAGCGTGGAAAAGGTAAACCCCACCGCAAGATTGGCGGCGATAAACAGCACCAGAACCTGCGACAGCAAAAACAGCGACCCCAGCATCGGCACACTGAAAATAAAACGCGCCGCAAACAATATTACGGCGACCTGAATATACCCCACCAGAACATAGGGAATAATCTTGCCCAGCATCACTTCTGCGGGCGTCAGCGGCATCGCCAGCAGATTTTCCATGGTGCCGCGTTCGGTTTCCCGGGTTACCGCAAGCGCTGTAATCAGCACCATGGTCATGGTCAGAATAACCCCGAGCAGACCGGGCACAATATTATAGGCGCTGACGCCTTCCGGGTTATAGCGGCGATGCAGCCGCAGCTCCACGGGCGGCGGCCTTGGGGCCAGGGGCGACAGCGCGCCCTTCAGATCATGGCGCAGCGCCGTCATCTCGATGCGTGTCAGTGCGGCAATCGCATTCACCGAAGCCGAGGGATCGCTCGCATCGGCTTCCACCAGCAGCGCAGGGCGTTCGCCACGCGCCAGACGCCGCGAAAAATCCGCCGGGATGGTAATCACAAAGGCGACGCGGCCCTGATCCAGAAGCAGCCTGCCCTGGGTTTCGGTTTCGACACGCCGGGTGATTTCAAAATATCCGGTGTTGACGATGGCCTGGATTATCGAGCGGGCGTAAACACTGTTATCGATAACATGAATGGCGGCCGGAAGATGCTTGGGATCGCTGTTGATGGCAAAACCAAACAGCACCAGCTGAATAAGCGGTATGCCGATGATCATACCAAAGGTCAGACGGTCGCGGCGCATCTGAATAAGCTCTTTCAGCATCACGGCAATGACGCGCGAAACGGCAAACCCGTTCATCGCCGGTCCATTCCTTCCCGGTGCATCAGATCAATGAACACATCTTCCAGGCTTGGGTTTGCCGATGCCCAGCTCAGGTCCGGCGCATCGCGAAAGGGCGCGAGGGCCGCGTCCAGCAGCGCTGCGTCCTGGCCGCTGATATGCAGGGCCGCGCCAAAGAACGCGACCTGCTCGACGCCGGGCTTCCCCTCAAGTTCTCGGGCCAGATGCCGGACCTGCGCGCCAGTTACAACGCGCGTGGACAGGTTTGAGGCGGCGATCACCTCGGCCACGGCGCCGCGAGCAATTACCGCGCCGTGGGCGATATAGACGATGCGGTCACAGCGTTCGGCCTCGTCCATGTAATGGGTGGCGACCAGAACCGTCAGCCCTTGCTCGCTCAGCCGGTGAATTTCGTTCCAGAATTCGCGCCGCGCCTGCGGATCGACGCCCGCCGTGGGTTCATCCAGCAGCAATAATTTCGGATCGTGCAGGATGCACGCGGCCAGCGCCATGCGTTGTTTCCAGCCCCCCGACAGCGCCCCCGCCAGCTGGTGCTGGCGATGGGTGAGACCAAGATTTTCGATAGCGCGGTCAACACGCGCCCTGCGCCCGCCCAGGTCATACAGGCGCGCAACAAAATCCAGATTTTCCCGGATGCTGAGATCTTCCCAGAAACTGAATTTCTGCGTCATGTAACCGGTTTCGCGTTTTATCGCGGCGCTCTGGGTGCGGATGTCATAACCAAGGCACGTTCCATCCCCCGCGTCGGGTTTCAGCAAACCGCACAGCAGACGAATCGTGGTGGTTTTGCCGCTGCCGTTCGGGCCAAGGAAGCCCCATACCTCGCCTTTGGGCATCTGAATGTCGACGTTGCTGACGGCAACCCGCCCGGCAAATGATTTGCTCAAACCTCTTACGTCTATCGCCAGTTCCGTCATGGCGCGGCCTGCACGTCCACCGGCAGGCCGGGCCGCAGATAGGCGCCGTAAACCGATGGTTTCGCCTCAACCAGGAACACCAGTTTGTTGCGGTTGGTTTTGCTGTAGATCACAGGCGGCGTGAATTCCGCTTCGCTGGATATGAAACTGACCACCGCCGTCAGATTTGCGGGACAGGAATCGCATCTGAACGCCACGGATTTCCCCACCTGCAATTGCGCCAGCTGCGCCTCCGGCGCAAAAAACCGCAGTTTCAGATTTTCGGGCGGCAACAGTGAAATCACCGCGCCGCCGGCGGGAACAAATTCACCCGTGCGGCGCAGTGTGTCCTCGATGACGCCGCCGGCGCGGGCAATGATGCGGCGCTGGTCCAGCCGCCATGCGGCCTCGGCAAGCTGCGCGCGGCTGGCGGCGGCGGCGGCCTGCGCCGCAGCAATCTCGTCATCGCGCGCGGGCAGCAGGGCGACATTGCGCTGGGCCTTTAGCTCACCCAGCTTTGCTGCGGCCATGGCGCGAACCGAGCGCGCCTCCTCAAACCGGCGGCGCGCGCTGGCGTCGGATTTCGATAATTTCTGCTGGCGATCCAGTTCGGCAGTGGCGAAGCGCAAATTCGCGTCTGCCGCCCTGATCTGTTCGTCTATCACCGTCAGTTCTTCGGCGCGTTTGCCCTTGGTCAGGTTTTCCAGCCGCGCCGCGGCTTCGGCCACGCGGGCCGCCGCTGCATCCTGCCCGGCCTGTTCGCGGCTGGCTTCCAGATCGAACAGCGGGTCGCCCTGATTGACAGTCTGCCCGTTCACGACGGCAACCTTTGTCAACCAGCCGCCTTCTGGCGCGGCAACCAGAACATATTCCCCCTCCACATAGCCCTGCCATGTCTGATCGTCCGTCCTGCCGCACCCGGAAAGCAGCAGCGGTAAACTCAGTAGACGGAATATATGGGCAATTTTCATGCAACTTCCTTTTGCGCCGGTAGTGAAATTCCCGCCAGGAATATTTCAAGATGCAGGGCTATGAACGCCCCGGCGTCGAAGGGGGTTTTATCAAACTGGTCAAAGCAGCTTTTCCATAAGGCGGCCAGCACCACGGGGGCAATGAACAGGCGGGCCGCATATTCCCCC
>JBEBFX010000020.1:0-27145 GCA_040081735.1 Alphaproteobacteria bacterium
TGGCCATGGTGGATTTGGCCGGTGAAGCCAATGAGCGCCCCGTTACCCTGGCCGACATTGCGGCGCGTCAGGATATATCGCTGTCGTATCTGGAGCAGCTATTTGCCAAATTGCGCCGTGGCGGGATTGTGAGCAGCGTGCGTGGTCCCGGCGGCGGGTACCGGTTGGCCAATCCGATGGATCAGATCAGGATCGCGGACATAATCATCGCTGTGGATGAACCTATCAAAACCACCCGCTGTGAGACCGGCTCCTCAAAAGGCTGCATGATGCATAACAGCCGCTGCATGACCCATGACCTGTGGGAAGAGCTGGGCCGGCAAATCCACATTTATCTGAGTTCCGTAACCTTGGCCGATGTCGTCCATAAGCGGGTTCTGGGCGCCCGCGCCGCCATTCAAAACGGTGAAGATTATTCCCAAAAGTCTGATGCCGCCCGGTTGGCGTCCGCCGCCGCCGGGTAGGATTCTGGAAAGAGTGATGATGCCAAGTCAGATTACCTATCTGGATAACAATGCGACCACGCCGTTGCGGCCGCAGGTCCTGCACGCCATGACCGAAGTGTTGCAGTCGCACGGCAACGCTTCCAGTATTCATGCGGCCGGCAGGCAGGCCCGCGCCCGGATCGAGGCGGCGCATCATCAGGTTGCCGGTCTGATAGCTGCAAAATCCGATCAGATCATCTTTACCAGCGGCGGCACCGAGGCCAACAACCTTGCGCTGCGGGGCGTGTCTGTTGCCCGGGTGCTGATGTCCGCCATTGAGCATGAGTCGGTAGTGCGTGCTGCCCCGGCCGGCAGCGCGATCATTCCGGTGCTGGCGTCGGGCATTATCGATCTTGGCGCGCTGGACGCCCTGCTCGCAGATGCCGATGCACCCGCGCTGGTAAGCGTGATGCTCGCAAACAATGAGACCGGAATTGTGCAGCCTGTCGCCCAGGCGTCGGCGATCGCACATTCCCATGGCGCGCTGATGCATTGTGACGCCGTGCAGGCCGTTGGCAAATTGCCAGTAGACTGTCATGCGCTTGGGGTGGATATGCTGACATTATCGGCGCATAAATTTGGCGGGCCGCAGGGTGCGGGCGCCCTGATTGTCCGTAACGGCGTGGAAATTACCTCTCAGATGCGGGGCGGCGGTCAGGAACGCGGCCGCCGCGGGGGCACTGAAAATGTTGCGGCGATTACTGGCTTTGCCAAAGCGGCTGCGCTGGCAATGGACGCCCTCCCCGGCATGATCGTGGAAATCTCTGCAATGCGCGACAGGCTTGAGGAAGGCGTGGCGGCCATCACGCCGCAAGTAGTATTTTTTGGCCGCAGCCAACACCGCCTGTGCAACACCAGCTGCTTCGCCCTGCCCGGTGTCGCGGCCGCAATCCAGGTCATGAACCTTGATCTTGCAGGGGTCGCCGTCAGTGCTGGCGCTGCCTGTTCGTCGGGCAAGGTGACGCGCTCTGCGGTGCTTTCGGCCATGGGGGTCGGCGAAACCCTGGCCGGGTCCGCCATCCGCGTCAGTCTGGGGTGGGCGACAACGGCAGACGATATCGGCGCATTTTTGGCCGCATGGGAAATGATCGCAGGACGGACAAAATTGCGTCAGGCGAGTTGAGGTGTAAAATATGAGCGCGCGTCCGGAAACCATCGCAGCCGTCGAAGAAGCCGGTGAAACCTATAAGCATGGTTTCATCACCGAGATCGAATCCGAATATGCCCCCAAAGGGCTGAGCGAAGATATTGTGCGCTTCATTTCCGCCAAAAAGAACGAGCCGGAATGGATGCTGGAATGGCGTTTGCGCGCCTATCGCCGCTGGCTGACCATGAAGGAACCGGGCTGGGCCAGGGTTGATTTTCCGCAGATCGATTATCAGGACGCATATTATTATGCGGCGCCCAAGGGGTTTGGTTCGCGGCCCAAAACCCTGGATGAAGTGGATCCGGAACTGTTGCGCACCTATGAAAAACTGGGCATTCCGCTGAACGAGCGGATGCTGCTGGCGGGCGTGGCCGTCGATGCGGTGTTTGACAGCGTGTCCGTTGTCACCACCTTCAAGGACAAGCTGCACGAGGCCGGGGTAATTTTCTGCTCCATTTCCGAGGCGGTGCAAGACCACCCGGAGATGGTGAAAAAATATCTGGGATCGGTTGTTCCCTATGCGGACAATTTTCACGCCACGCTGAATTCCGCCGTATTCAGCGATGGCACGTTCGTCTATATCCCGCCCGGGGTGCGCTGCCCGATGGAACTGTCCACATATTTCCGCATCAATGCGGCCAATACCGGGCAGTTTGAACGTACCCTGATCATTGCAGACAGGGGTTCCTATGTCAGCTATCTGGAAGGCTGCACCGCGCCCATGCGCGATGAAAACCAGCTGCACGCGGCGGTGGTCGAACTTGTGGTTCTGGACGACGCCGAGATCAAATATTCAACCGTCCAGAACTGGTATCCCGGCGACAAGCAAGGGCGCGGCGGCATCTATAATTTTGTCACCAAGCGGGGCGCGTGCCGGGGCCGGAATTCAAAAATATCCTGGACCCAGGTGGAAACCGGATCGGCCATTACCTGGAAATATCCCAGCTGTATTTTGCAGGGTGATAATTCAGTGGGCGAATTTTACTCGATCGCCATCACCAACAATCATCAGCAGGCGGATACCGGCACCAAGATGATCCACCTTGGGCGCAACACCACGAGCCGTATTGTCGCCAAGGGAATTTCTGCGGGCGGCAGCCAGTCCACCTATCGGGGACTGGTCAGCATACATCCCAAGGCAGAAGGCGCGCGCAACCACACCCAATGCGATTCATTGCTGATCGGCGATAAATGCGGCGCCCATACGGTGCCCTATATCGAAGTGCGGAACCCGTCGGCGCAGGTTGAACACGAGGCGACCACATCGAAACTGAGCGAGGAGCAATTGTTTTACTGCCGCCAGCGCGGCCTGGATGCGGAAAGTGCTGTGGCCCTGCTGGTCAATGGTTTTTGCCGGGAAGTTTTACAGCATCTGCCGATGGAATTTGCCGTTGAAGCGCAAAAACTGGTGGGTGTCAGCCTGGAGGGAAGCGTCGGTTAGAATGAGTAAGGTAATGCTGGAAATCAAAGATCTGCATGTGTCCGCCGGCGGGCAGGAAATCCTGCGCGGCATTAATCTGGTTGTGAACGCGGGCGAGGTGCACGCCATCATGGGGCCGAATGGCTCGGGTAAAAGCACGCTTTCCTATATACTGGCCGGACGCCCCGGATACGAAATTACCAAAGGCGGCGTCCGTTATTTTGGCGAGGACCTCACGGTTCTGGCCCCCGAAGTGCGCGCCGCCAGGGGAATTTTTCTTGGCTTTCAATATCCGGTGGAAATTCCGGGTGTCGCCACCATGACCTTCCTAAAACACGCGATCAATGCGCAGCGCAAATCACGCGGCGAGGAAGAACTGGACGCCATGGGCGTCATGAAACTGGTGCAGCGTGAAGCCGGGAAATTAAAAATTTCCGCCGATATGCTGAAGCGTCCGGTGAATGCGGGGTTTTCGGGCGGTGAGAAAAAGCGCTGCGAGATTTTGCAGATGGCGGTGCTGCAACCGCTGCTGGCGGTGCTCGATGAAACCGATTCGGGTCTTGATGTCGATGCGTTGCGCCTTGTCGGCGATGGCATAACCGGTTTGCGCGCGCCGGATCGGGCGATGCTTGTCATCACCCATTATCAGCGGTTGCTGGATCATATTATTCCGGATTTTGTGCACGTTCTGGCGGACGGCAAAATCCAGCGCAGCGGCGGCAAAGATCTGGCGCTTGAGCTTGACCGCGATGGTTATGGCGGCGCGCTGGAACCCGCACGGGCAACGGCAAAAGCATGAACACGGCCGTTACACTGGAGCAATCTTTACTGGGCGAGCTTGCGGCGCAGGAGGCCGCGCTTTCGTCTGCGCCACTGCATCTGCGCACCGTACGCGGGAATGCGATGCGCCGTTTTGCCGAAACCGGACTGCCGTCGCGAAAAGATGAAGCCTGGCGCTGGACGGATTTAGCGCTGCTGCGTAAACCGTTTTCCCCTCAAATATCCTTCCCGCCGGTCAGTCTTGACGGCATGCACGGACCGTTCGCGGACCTGAACGCCTGGCGTCTGACCTTCGTGAACGGCATTTTTCAAAGCGATTTAAGTGACCTGCCGCCGGGGGTGAGCACGGAGTCTCTATATACTGCCTTGCAGGCCAATCCTGCATTGGTTGACCGGCTGGGAGAAAATTCCGCGTCCCCGTTTTTATCCCTTAATACGGCGATGTTGAATGACGGCGCATTTGTTCACGTTTATCCGGAGACGAAGTTGCAAAAGCCGCTGCATCTGGTTTTCTTCAACACCGGCAATGCCCAGATCCGCAACCTTATCCTGCTGGAGCCACGCGCAGACGTCACACTTCTGGAAAGCCATTACGGCCCCTCAGACGCAGATTATTTTATCAATCAGGCCAGCGATATCCAGCTTGGCGAGGGTGCGCGTCTGGCCCATTACCGGGATCAGGCGGAAAGTCTGAATGCCCTGCATTTTCAGTATCTGAATATCCGGCTTGGGGTCCATTCCCTCTATGATGGATTTACCCTGACCCGTGGCGCCCGCCTGTCGCGCAACGTAGCGAGTTTTGTGATTTCGGGCAGCAACGCGCGCTGCAACCTGAACGGCGTCAACATGCTAAGCGGTGCACAAATTGCCGACACCACTTGCGCCATGCATCATCGCGCGCCGGGAAGCAGCAGCAGCCAGATGTTTCGCAGCGTCCTTGACGGAAAAGCCGAAGGCGTGTTTCAGGGCCTTATCCGGGTTGCCAAAGCCGCCCAGCGAACCGATGCCCGCCAGCAGATCAAGGCATTGCTGTTGTCTCCGTTTGCTGGTCAAAACGCCAAGCCGGAGCTGGAAATTCTGGCGGACGATGTCAAGTGCGCCCACGGCGCATCGGTTGGGCAGCTGGACGAGGCCGCGCTGTTTTATCTGCGCGCGCGCGGCATCGGGCTGCCGCAGGCGCGGGCCTTGCTGATTGGCGCGTTTCTGGATGATGCGGTGGCGCAAATACAGGGCAGCGATGTGCTTGACGCCGGATCAATCCGGCAAAATATGCAGACCACGATCAGTGAGTGGCTAGCCCTGCACATGGTGAACGAAAATGTCTGATCCGGTAAATTCACCCTCGCCGCCGGTAACCGGATTCGACGTTGCGCGCGCGCGCGCGCAGTTTCCGATATTGCAGACCAGTGTAAACGGAAAACCGCTGGTCTATCTCGATAATGCCGCTTCTGCGCAAAAACCCGAGTCCGTGCTGCATGCGCTGGATGACACCTATCGCGCCAGTTATGCCAATATTCATCGCGGCGCCCATTACCTCAGCAACCTGGCGACGGAAAAATATGAAGCGGCGCGCGAAAAGGTGCGCGGTTTTCTGAATGCCCGCGAGACATCGGAAATTATCTTTACCGGCAATGCGACCGGCGCCCTCAATCTGGTGGCGTCCAGTTTTGCCCGTCCGCGCATCGCAGAAGGCGATGAAATCATTTTATCGGTAATGGAGCATCATTCCAATATCGTGCCATGGCATTTCCTGCGCGCCGAAAAAGGCGCCGTCCTGAAATGGGTTCCGGTTGACGGGCGCGGCGAATTGCAGCTGGATGAATTCGAAAAGCTGCTATCGCCCCGTACACGGCTGGTGACAATAACCCATGTGTCGAATGTGCTGGGCACCGTGACCCCCATCAGGGAAATTATTCGCCTTGCCCACGCGCAGGGCGTGCCGGTTCTGGTGGACGGCAGTCAGGCAGCCCCCCATCTGCAAATTGACGTGCAGGACCTCGATTGTGATTTTTACGCCTTCACCGGCCATAAGGTTTACGGGCCGACCGGCATTGGCGTGCTGTATGGCAAGGCCGCACATCTGAATGCCATGCCGCCATTTTTGGGCGGCGGTGAAATGATCCGTCAGGTTACCCGGGATAATGTGACCTATGCCGATCCGCCGTTCCGGTTCGAGGCCGGCACCATGCCCATCGTTCAGGCCGTCGGCCTGGGGGCGGCAATAGATTTCATGCACTCCCTCGACCGTCAGGCCGTGGCGGCGCACGAAAAATCATTGCTGGATTACGCCACGGCGCGCTTGTCAGAAATCAATGCGCTGACCATCTATGGTCAGGCGCGGGAAAAAGGCGCAATCGTTTCATTTGGCATTGATGGCATTCATCCCCATGATATCGCCACCATTATTGATCAATCCGGGGTTGCCGTGCGATCCGGCCAGCATTGCGCCGAACCGCTGATGCAGCATCTGGGGGTTACCGCCACCGCGCGCGCATCGTTCGCATTATATAATACAAAAGAAGAAGTCGATATTCTGGTGCGCGCACTGGAAGATTGCCGCAGGTTATTTGGTTAGACGGGAGCAGGCGCCGAGGATGGATATCAAACAGGAAATGCAAAACGCGCAAACCGGCGCGGACACATCCGGTCAGGTTGATCCGCACCTGCTGCACGATCCGATCGTTGCGGCCATTAAAACCGTTTATGATCCGGAAATTCCTGTCGATATTTATGAACTCGGGCTGATCTACCGCCTCGACATCAACGAACAGGGCCTTGTCGATATTGACATGACATTAACGGCCCCCGCGTGTCCGGTCGCGGGCGAAATGCCCGTGTGGGTGCGTGACGCGGTATTGCAGGTTTCCGGCGTGCGGGGCTGTGAGGTGACAATGGTGTTTGATCCGCCGTGGGACAAATCACGCATGTCGGACGAGGCGCAGGTTGCGCTGGATATGTTTTGAGCAGGTTTGGGAGTAATGACGATGGATATAATTGATGCAAATTCCGGCCCGCCGGCGCGCAGGGCGGCACGCCCGCGCCCGAAAGCCATTACCCTGAGCGACGCCGCCGCCAGCCGGGTAAAAGAAATCATGGCCCGCGCGGACGGCAAGGTTGTGGGCGTGCGCATCAGTGTTAAAAACACCGGCTGCGCTGGCATGTCCTATGCCATGGAATATGCGTCCGAGATGAACCCGCTGGATGAAAAGGTCGAGGACAAGGACGTCACTATCCTGATCGACCCGAAGGCCGTGCTATTCCTGATCGGCACAGAGATGGATTACAAAACCGATAAATTCGAATCCGGTTTTGTGTTCAAAAACCCCAACGCGGTCGATACCTGCGGCTGCGGTGAATCATTCCGCGTAAGCTGACGCGTAGGCTGAGATGAGCGATGGCGGTCAGCGAAGAATATCGCACCTTTGCACGTGAACTGTTCAGTCAGTTCGGAGACGTCAGCATTCGCGCCATGTTCGGCGGCGCCGGAATCTTTCGCGATGATCTGATGTTCGGGTTGATCATCGAAGATCAGATTTATCTGAAAGTCGATGATCACAACCGCGCGGATTATGAGGCCGCTGGACAGGGGCCCTACCAGTCCCGGCGCAAGAATGGCGGCACCATAGCCATGTCGTTCTATCTTATTCCGGATAGATTATATGACGATGCGGATGAATTGGCCGAATGGGCGAAAAACGCCTTTGCGGCGGCGCGGCGCGGGGCCGTGAACAAAGCCCCGCGCAAGCGTAAAAAATAAATTCTTACGGCTGCCTGATCGCATCCACCTCAATGATCAGCTCAACCTCATCGCCCAGTAACGGCGCCGCATAACCCATGCCGAACTCGGTGCGCTTCAAAGTGCCGCGCGCAGAAATACCCGCCAGCGTCTTGGTTTTATCCATCGGGTGCGGACCGCTATTGATCAGGGTAACTTCCAGCGGAACCGATTTGGTCACCCCGTGCATGGTCAGATCGCCGATGACAGTGGCTTTCTTGTCGCCGGTCACGGTCACCGAAGTGCTTTTGTACTTAAGCGTGGGAAATTGCGTTACGTCAAAAAAGTCCTTGCCGCGCAAATGTTCATCGCGTTTGGCGTGATTCGTGTCCAGGCTGGCGGCGTCAATGCTGACGACGACGGAAGATTTTTCCGGCGCCTCCGCATCGAGGGTTATGGCGCCCTCGACAGTGTTGAACCGTCCATAGGTATGGGAAAAACCCAGATGCGAGACGCTAAACAAAACGCTCGCATGGGCTGGATCGACCAGAAATTGTTCGGCGGCATTGGCCGGAAGAATTAATCCCGCCACCGCCATGGCCCCCCCGGCCGATAGTATCATTGCCTTCAGGTTATTCATCTTGGTTCCTTCCTGGATTGCGTTACCGGATCAGCGCTGTTGCGCCGCCTCAAGCCTGATTTCAATCCTGACTTCGTCAGCCACGATATCCGTTACTTCCCACTGCCCCCGCGCCAGACCAAAATCGCGGCGCGAGATGGTAATGCTGCCCGAAGCAGCGGCAGTATCGCCGCCATCGGCAGCTTTTTCAATCTTCAATCCGAACGGCAGCACCAGCGGCAATGAAACGTCACGAATCGTCAACGTTCCGGCGGCCTCGTACAGGCCCGGTCCAATCGGCCGGATTTTATCCGCCGCAAATTGCGCCTGGGGGAATTTTTCTGCATCGAACAGTTCCGCCGATCGCAACATGGTGTCCCGTTCGTCATTTTGTGTATCCAGACTGGCAATGTCGATCATCACATCTATGCGGCCTTCCTCGGGCCTGGCCGGGTCAAACTCTATGCGCGCCTCAAAGCGTTCGAACTTTCCCGTAAACGCTGTGCCGCTTTGGGTAAAGTGAAACAGGAGCTGGCTTGAAGGAAGCTGGTTCCATAGTGCGGCCTCTACCGGAACCGCAAGGACGGCGCCCGCGATAATCAGCATCACAGTCAGCATCCGCCGCAAAATATCATTGCGGAGAATAAAATGATGCCGCAGCGCCGCCCCGATATGCATCAAAAGCAGGGCCACAATTGCAAACGCCATCAGCTCGTGCAGATCTCCCATCAGATGCCGAAGCGGTTTATCAGCCGCAATCGGACTGGGCAGCGAAAACCAGCCAAAAAACATAAGCGGTGAATTTGCCGCCCAGACCAGAACCATGCCAAAAGAAACCTGCAAAAACAGCGCGCCATAAATTGCCCAATGGGTCAGCTTCGCCGCCAGCTTTTCCCAGCCGGGAAGGTCCGCAGGCAGGGCTGGCGGCGGATTAAACGCGCGCCACAGACTGCGCCCGATCATCAGCCCCAGCACCAGAAGACCAAGGGATTTATGCAGCTCAACATAACGATACCGCTCCAGCCCCAGCGGCAGATCGTGCATATACCAGCCCAGAGGCAATAACGAAAAAACAATCAGCGCCACCGACCAGTGCAGCGCCCGGGCCGCAACACCATAACTCATATCACTATTGCGCAGGCGCATGACCCGTTGCCCCCTAGCGTCCCGTAAAGACCGGGCGCTTTTTTTCGAGAAAGGCCTGCCTGGCGGTTTGGGCGTCGTCGGTGCTTCCCGCCGCGCGCTGGAATATACTTTCCAGATACAGTTGCTGATTGAAGGTGTTTTCAAATCCGTCCCAGAATGCCTTGCGGGTCAGCGCAAAGGCCCGTGTTGGTCCCTGCGCCAGACGCCGCGCCATCGCTACGGCCTCATCGCGTAGCTTGTCATCGTCATGAACCGCGTTGATCAGGCCCCATTCAAGGGCCTTTTCCGCAGGCAGGCGCTCGCCCAGCAGGGACACCTCAAAAGCCCGCGCCTTACCCAGCATACGCGGCAGCAACCAGGTGGCGCCGCCATCCGGTATCAGGCCAATATTTGAGAAGGGCTGTAAAAAATAGGCCGAACGCGCAGCCAGAATGATATCGCCCATCAGCGCAATACTCATGGTGACCCCCGCCGTCGCGCCGTGCAGGCCGACGACAACCGGGATTTCCAGATCGCGCCATTTTTGCACGAGGGGCGAGATAATCTGATCGAGGATATGACCCGTATCCAGCCTGGCCGATTTTGAGCCGCCCGGATCGGCTAAATTCATGCCGGAGGAAAACCCGCGTCCCTCACCGGTCAGCAACAGGCAGCGCACGCCGCTATCTGGCGCCGAACACACATCAAGCGCCGCATCAAATTCGCGCAGCATATCGCGGGTAAGGGCATTGAGGGTTCCCGGCGAGTTTAAAGAGATATGGCCAACCCCTTCTGACCTTGTGAACAGGATATGTTGGTATTCCATTACGCGTCTCCATGAGTGTCTTGTTTGATTTCACCTCTGCGGGCATAACCGGTCATTCCGATAATAACGGATACTGCTCAGAACTGAACAATATTAATAGCTTCCGCAGGCCCCAATGAGGGGGGCCGCATGAATATATCTTGCAGATGAAATATCAGAATGAACGTGAAAATCCGATCAGGCCCGCAGATTTCGCCCCCTCGGCGGTTTGCCATTCTGTAAACACAGTCAATTCCTTGTTCACAATGAAGCTCAAGCCTGTTTCGCTGCGAAAGACATCAATGCCGGTTCGTGGATCGGAACTGATGGCGAGCGCGCTGCTGAAAGAAAATTTATCGGTCAATACAATCGAGGTCCGGACACCGGAGCGGATGATCATCTGATCCCGGTATACGCCAAACCCTACAAACTCCATGACGCGGACAAAGGGCGCAATCGAGACGTTATTAAGTCTGCCCGGAAGTTTGAATGCGCGGGCCAGTTCGATGCGCAACTCAAGAATGTCGTCGTTTGCCTGATTGAAATCAGAAAGCACATAGTAGGAAGCAAATATCTGATACTGAAAGGCGCCAAGGGGCGTACCAAACTCGGCGTTTTGAGCGACGGTAAAATCAAACTCATCGGCAAAATCGCGATCATCCAGCTGTCCGTATTGTCCTTTCGTTGACAGCGCGCTGGAATTAAAGACGTCAAACAGCCATCCGCTATCACATGAAAGCGTGACGCCTCCCTGGAAAACGGGGTCATCATATCCCACGAATCCGGTGTCCTGGAAAAGATAGCGGTTCAGCAGCGCGCCATAAACGGTCTTCTGATCACAGGCCGCATTGGCCGGACCATCAAATGCCGTGCTGATCAGCAAGAATATCATTGCGCCAAGGATCCATTTTTGCACCCTCTGTCTCCTTTGGACCTTGCCGCTTGCGCCCCATATCAGCGCGCCCATAAAAACTCCGCCATACACATCAAACACAGAATACACCCTCCTCACAAACAAAACGGGCCGCCCCAAGGCGGCCCGTTTGCAGTTGATTGGCAGACTGAACAGTCTAGCGGACGCCCATCCGGCGGATCGAGTCCGGGGTATAACGGTCTTCCGTAAGTTCCTGCGCATTCCAGCTGATTTGCGCCTGCTGGTTGACCAGCGAGCCTGCCAGATAGCGTCCGGCATTCAGATCATAGGTCGCCGCGCCAACCCGGTCACAAATCGGAATCTCGTAAAAGGTCATTGCAAACTGTTCGTGCAGACGCCAGAGGGCGCCACGGGCGTCATAAGCGGTGTTCTGCACGACAAACCAGCTGTCTTCTTCCAGCCAGAACTGCCGCCGCGGATAGATATGACGGGTTTCCGGACGCACATTGGCTTCCAGAACGTGGGCGCGCTGCAGCTCGTAGCGCGGATAGTCCTGGTTGATGTGGCCGCCGGGGATCAGAATGTCCTTATATTGCAGATCACGCTGGGCGAACCGGTAGTTGTTGTTGGGCAGATACGCTTCCTGCCTTCCAACATAGGACCAGTCGTAGCGGTCCGTCGCCCCATTATACCCGCCAAAATTATCGGTGGTGTCCATGCCGTCCGAGTTTGTCAGGGGGTTGTCATAGGCGATATTCGGCGCGCGGCGCACGCGGCGCGTGCCAGGGCTGTAGACCCAGGCCTTGCGGGCGCCCTCGGACACGTTAATGGTTTCGTGAACCAGAACCACGTTGCCAGCGCTACGCGCCGGGGCAATCGTATTCTGGACATATAAAACCGATATATTGTTGATCTCGGAGACGTCTTTCACGTCCGGTGAATCATACAGCTGGATCAGGTCATCCTGAGAAACATAGGCCGTAAAGTCGCCGCTCTTGGTCGGCGCCGCAAACACCAGTTCGCGTGTCGCCTTGAAGTTGCGATACTTCAGCTTGTGATTCCACATAGCTTCCTGAGCTGTGCTGGGAATCGGGAACGAAGTCGAGCGAATTGCGCCCGTAAAACCCGCGCCGTCAGGGGAGCCGACGCTGTTCAGCGCGTTTCTTTTCACAGCTTCATAAGCCGAAGGCGGCTGCGCGCAGGAACGGTGTGTCGGATAAACGATAATCTTGTAGGTTTCCGGATAGGCCTTGAACATCGCCTTCGGCAATTCGCTCAGGTTCTTTTCGTACTGCGCCATATTGGCCGCACTAATGGTGAACAGGGGCTTGTCGTCCGCATAGGGGTCCGGATGGCGGTCACCGATCTTGTAGGTGACATTAGCCGGCGGCGATTGCAGGCCCCCGGTCCATTCCGGGATGCCGCCGTCCTTGTTACCAGATTTCTGGGAACCCATGGGCGTCAAATCCTGGCCCAATCGGTCGGCAACCTCAGCCGGCACCCCGGCAAACGCCGCTGTAGACAGCAGCGTTGCGATCGAGGTGGCAATGAGGATTTTTTTCATGATTATTCCCTCCTTAATGTATGACTGTTCCAGTCCAGATCAGTCCAGGTCAGTCCAGATCACACATTGGCATGACGGGGAAAAACACTCAATTCAAGAAAGCGTTATAATTCAATTAAATCCGCGCGTTCCGTTCAATAGTTTGTGATCGGAAAACCGTCGCAAACGCCGATATTTCAGTTAGAAATTGCGCCCGTTCCAATCACGTTTGCGGTGCGTCTGCCTGTATGCTTCTCCGATAATCCCTGTGAATGCGATACTTTTCATCCGGAAACAGGCTGCCTGAACGATACATATCCAGTCCCATCCCCTGCAGGATTTCGAAGGTCCTTTCCTCCTGGCCCGGAGAAACGCGCTCACGCCACTTTTCGATCAAATAATGACGATCATTCCCGGCCTTGCCTGAATTAAAAAAACGCAGGGTGTCCGCATCCGACTGCACCGTTGACCCCGACGGGGTTCCAATGAGTTTGGCAAGGTTCTTGACCGGAAACAGCTTTAGCCGCGATTCCAGGAATGATACCGCGCCTTCGGCTTCTACGGACAAATTCTCGTAGCTGATGACAGTCCAGCTTGGTTTAACCCCATGCGCGAAGGCCGGATAATATTGCAGACACCAGTCAAGCACCCCCCTTTCATATTGATTGCCGGATGCCAGCACGCGTTCGGCAAAGGCTATATGATCCTTAGAAAACTGCGCCCGCATCTCTGGCTGGCGTAAAAAATAATCAACCCTGGGATGTGCCTGATGTGAAAACACCGTTGGTATCGGATGCCGTATCAGGAGAAGAATCAGGCAGTTGAAGCGTTCCTCGAACCAGGGAATCATATCCTCGCCGGCATGCAAAATCTTTAGAGTATTGCGGGTTGTGTAGTAGCGCCCATTCGGCGTCCAGAAAGGCGTCTTGAAATCCTTGATCTGTGCACGCTGTAACCGGTCCACATAGCGTCCGTACACTTCCCGGCGATCCGGCAACATGACCGCATCAGGCCAATTATCGACCCCTAATTCGCGCCGGGCATGGGGATAATTCATGCTGAAAGGCTCGTTTATGGTCTTCATGCCGGGTTGTGCGCCAAGCACCTCCATCAGGAAGGTGGATCCGGTGCGAGGGACAGAAAATATGAAGATGTCCTTCAGACTGCCCTGGCGGTGAAGATTGCCAAACGGCGCCAAAACACGGCCAAGTGGTGAAAAGAATTGTCGCAAGCTCGCGTTCCAGGTTTTTATACTATATTACAATAATTTATTATTAATTTTTAATGTCTTGAGCCAGCAGCCATTTAGATTATCTCCCATGCAGTTTCAGGCGCCAGCCGTTCCGCCCACGGTAAGTCCATCTATCCTCAGTGTGGGCAGTCCGACCCCGACGGGCACCCCCTGGCCACTTTTGCCGCAGGTGCCAATACCCGGGTCCAGCGCCATATCGTTGCCAATCATGGCGACCCGTTTCAGCACTTCCGGCCCGTTGCCAATCAGTGTCGCCCCTTTAACGGGCGCGCCAATCTTACCATTTTCGATTCGATACGCTTCAGTGCAGGAAAACACGAATTTGCCGCTGGTGATATCGACCTGCCCGCCGCCAAAGGACACCGCATAGACGCCATTTTTCACCGATGCCAGTATTTCCGCCGGGTTCATCGCGCCAGACAACATATAGGTATTTGTCATGCGCGGCATCGGCATATGCGCATAAGACTGCCTGCGGCCATTCCCCGTGGGCGCCATCCCCATCAGGCGCGCATTGAGACGGTCCTGGATATACCCTTTCAGGATGCCATCTTCGATCAGCACCGTGTTCGATGTCGGCGTTCCCTCGTCATCAACGCTGAGCGAACCGCGCCGCCCGGCCAGGGTTCCGTCATCAACCACCGTTACGCCCTTTGCCGCTACCTGCTGGCCAAGTAAACCTGAAAATGCGCTGGTTTTTTTGCGGTTGAAATCCCCTTCCAGACCATGCCCGATGGCCTCATGCAGCAATATTCCGGGCCATCCCGGGCCAAGCACGACCATCTGTTCTCCGGCAGGCGCCGGGACAGACTGCAAATTCACCAGCGCCTGGCGCAGGGCCTCATTCACAAAGGGGCGCCATTGGTCCGGCGAAAGATATGCCTCATAGCCATTTCGGCCCCCCACGCCATAACTGCCGGATTCCTGACGATCTCCCTCGCCTGCCACTACGGATACGTTAAGCCGCACTAACGGCCTGATATCCCGCACACTTTCGCCGCCCGGACGTAATATTTCGACAACCCGCCATTCACCGGCCAGCGAGCAAGTCACCTGACGCACCCGGCTGTCCAATGCGCGGGCATAGGCGTTCATATCTTCAAGCAGCTTTATTTTGGTTTCAAAAGACGCCGTATCCAACGGGTTGTCAGCGCTGTAGAGCGCGCGATTAGTGCGCGCCGGCCCAACGGAAAGCTGCCCGGATTTACCGCTTTGCACCGCGCGAACGGTTTGCGCCGCGCGCGAGATCGCCGCCTCGCTTAATTCCGCCGCATGGGCGTATCCGGTCGCCTCTCCCGCAACCGAACGCAATCCGAATCCCTGGCCCGTATCAAACGCCGCGTTTTTCAGACGGCCGTCATCGAAAACAAAGCTTTCCGAGACCGAATATTCGAGAAACAGCTCGCCATCATCGCCGCGATGCAGGGCGTCATTGACAATCTCCTGCACCCTTCCCCGGTCCATGTCCGTCTGGGTAAAGAACAGATCCCCTGCAGCGGCGCCCGAGAATCCGCTGTTATTGTCCGAGTCGGCCATGTCCCTGGTTCCTTTGAGGCAGTCAAAACAAATTCATAATGGAATAACTTTATCAAATATAATATGCCGCATTCCAAATGCTAGGTCATGTGATTCCAGTATCATGAAGTTGCTGGTCAATGATCAACAGGCCAGGAGAGCAATAAATGCCGGATATTTTGGCACTCGATCAGGCAGCATCCGAATTGGCGGTGGCGCTGATCGCGAAACACGGGGCCTCGGCGCAAAATGTGGCCGCGCGCGCGCTGGCGGATGCGGTCACCGCAAATGACCTTGCGGAATACAAAAAGTGGCTTGCCGTCCGGCATTATGTTCTGGAAAAGGGCGATACCGTGCGCTACACGCGCCGCCTGTCCGACAAACTTGTCTGGGCCATTGAACAGGCGCTGGAACTGGAACTGCCCCAATTGGCGGCCGTGCTGGGGGTGGTGGCCGCTGAAGCCCAAAAGAATGAAGAGGAAAATAGCGCGGATATTCGCAACCCCGGGAGCAAAAGGCCGCCGCTGGATGGGGGCGTCAATCCCGAAACGCCGGAATATACCCGCCGCCTGAGTGACAAGTTAATCTGGGCCTTGCAACAATCGGTGGATCAGGGCCTTCTGGACATCGCCACAATGCTTAAGCCGTTGTATGAAGTTGCTGCCGATGGCGATGCAGCGCGGGCCGCTGCATTTCTGGAACGCAAGAATTTCTAGAGCCCGGCCATGTTTGCAAATAGTTCTCAATAAAGGCGTATTTTAGCCGTTTTCTTCTTCTACGGCGGAATGAATACAGGATCACCACTTGCAGTTTCAGGGGGACTGTGGTTTGTGAGGGACAGGATTCGGGTCTGCCTTTCAGGCGGCTCTGGGCGGGCAAAAACAACAGGGAATAACGATGCGTTGCATATCCAATTTCCGCCGCTTCTCGGCTGAGGCCATAACGGCGGCATTAGCACTTTTGGGGCCGGCGGGCACAGCGGCGGCCGAGACGGCTGTCGCATGGCAAATGGGATTTCAGCCCGCTGCGTCACCGGTTATGGAGCAAATTACCAGTTTTCATCATATATTGCTGGTTCTGATTACAGCGATAACCCTGTTTGTGCTGGGCCTGCTGCTGTATATTATGGTGCGGTTTAACGCCCGCGCAAATCCGGTCCCATCCACCACGACGCATAACACGACCCTTGAAGTTGTATGGACCGTAATCCCGATCATGATACTGGTGATTATGGCGGTGCCATCGTTCCGGCTGCTGTATCAGGCAGATGTCGTGCCGGAAGCTGAAATGACCATTAAGATGACCGGTAACCAGTGGTACTGGAATGTGGAATATCCGGACTATGGGCCGATAACTTACGATATTACCATGCTGGATGAGGCGGACCGTCCGGCGGACGCGCCGCGCCTGCTGGCGGTGGATAATGATATTGTCGTGCCGGTCGGGACGACGATCCGGGTTCAAACCACCTCGGTGGATGTGATTCACGCTTTTGCAATGCCGGTTATGGGTATAAAAATTGACGCTGTGCCTGGGCATCTTAACGAAACCTGGTTCAAGGCCACCCGCGAAGGCCTTTTCTATGGCCAATGCTCTGAAATTTGCGGATCCCGGCACGCCTTCATGCCCACCGCGCTCAAAGTCGTAAGCAAAGAGGCGTTTGCCGCCTGGATCGAGGAGGCAAAAGTAAAATACGCCTCCAATCCCGTGCAACAAATGGTTGGAATGGCTTCCGCTGACGCGGTTCGCTAAAACCCCTGGCCCATCTGATGATTTGATAGAGAGAGAGTATTTTAGATGAATACAGCAGCCGGGCAGCACGACGAACACGCCCATCATCCGACCGGGTGGCGGCGATACGTTTACTCCACCAATCATAAAGACATCGGCACCATGTACCTGATCTTCGCGATTATCGCGGGGGTGATCGGCGGCGTCATGTCGCTGATAATCCGGACCGAACTGGCGACGCCGGGCGATGATATTCTGGGCGGCAATTATCATTTGTTCAATACGCTGGTAACCGGCCACGGCCTGATCATGATTTTCTTTATGATCATGCCCGCTTTCATTGGCGGCTTCGGCAACTGGTTTGTGCCGCTGATGATTGGCGCGCCGGACATGGCGTTTCCGCGCATGAACAATGTTTCGTTCTGGTTGTTGCCCCCGGCCTTCACCCTGCTGCTTATTTCCATGTTCGTTGAAGGCCCTCCAGGCGGCAATGGCGTTGGCGGCGGCTGGACCATATATCCGCCGCTTTCGTCCGTCGCCGGCCATCCGGGACCGGCCGTTGATTTCGCAATTCTCAGCCTGCATCTGGCCGGCGCGTCCTCTATTCTGGGCGCCATCAACTTTATCACCACGATCTTCAACATGCGCGCGCCTGGCATGACCATGCACAAGATGCCGCTGTTTGTGTGGTCACAGCTGGTTACCGTATTTCTGCTTCTGCTCTCACTGCCTGTGCTGGCCGGTGGCATCACCATGCTGCTCACAGACCGTAACTTTGGCACCACTTTTTTTGACGCCTCCGGCGGCGGCGACCCGGTGCTGTTCCAGCATCTGTTCTGGTTCTTTGGCCATCCGGAAGTATATATTCTGATCCTGCCGGGCTTTGGCGTGGTCAGTCAGGTGGTCAGCACATTCTCACGCAAGCCGGTGTTCGGCTATATGGCTATGGCCTACGCCATGGTGGCCATTGGCGGCATCGGTTTTGTGGTATGGGCGCACCATATGTACACGGTCGGCATGCATGTCGATATGAAGGCTTACTTTCTGGGAGCCACACTGGTAATTGCCGTGCCGACGGGGATAAAAATCTTTTCGTGGATTGCAACCATGTGGGGCGGATCGATTGAATTCAAGACCCCCATGCTGTGGGCAATCGGTTTCATCTTCCTGTTTACCCTTGGCGGCGTCACCGGCGTTGTGCTGGCGAATGCGGGCATTGACGCCGCGCTGCACGATACCTATTACGTGGTGGCGCATTTCCATTACACCATGTCGCTGGGCGCGCTGTTCGGGATATTCTGCGCTTTCTATTACTGGTTCGGCAAAATGTCGGGCCGGGTATATTCCGAATTCCTCGGCAAGCTGCATTTCTGGCTGACCTTTATCGGTGTAAACATGGTGTTCTTCCCGCAGCATTTCCTCGGCCTGGCGGGCATGCCGCGCCGCTACGCGGATTATCCCGATGCGTTCGCGGGCTGGAATATGGTTTCAACCATCGGCGCCTACATCTCGTTCTCGGGCGTCATCATATTCCTGATTATGCTGGCCCATGCCTTCTCGCGCAAGGAACGGTGCGCCGACAACCCCTGGGGCGAATATGCGACAACGCTGGAATGGACCCTGCCGTCGCCGCCGCCATTCCATCAATTCAATGTTTTGCCGCATATCAAATAGTCTTGAATACCGGCTGCCGGGAAACCCGCCATCAGGCCTTAACCCGGCAGCCGATTCCGAAATCAACAGCATTATTATTTCGTCCAACCCTATTCGCTTATGCGCAGATTGATTAAGACACACACTTATTGGGTCATGTAATGGACAGGCGCCAGGAAAAATCCCCCCTCAGCATGACGAGCCAAACGGCCGATGCCTGCGCCGGCGTCAGCCCTGTTTCAGGCCGCGGCGGCATTTTACCTGCGGCCCGGCGATTTGAGGCTGCCCGCATCGAAATTGCGCGTGCGCCGATGATCATACAACCAACAGAAGAAGCCACAGTCGGGGATTATTTCGCGCTGCTGAAGCCGCGCGTCATGTCTCTGGTGGTCTTTACCGGATTGACCGGCATGATGATGGCGCCGGGCCACATTAACGCCGTGGTCGGTTTTGTCGCATTGCTGTGTATCGCCGTGGGCGCGGGTGCTGCCGGTGCGTTGAACATGTGGTATGACGCTGACATTGACGCGCATATGACGCGCACCAAAACCCGTCCCATTCCCATGGGCCGTGTGGCGCCCGCCGAAGCGCTGAACCTGGGGGTAACCCTGTCATTAGGCTCGATCCTGCTGATCGGCATAGCGGTTAACGCCACGGCTGCGGCTTTGCTGGCGCTGACCATTGGATTTTATCTGTTTATTTACACCATGTGGCTGAAACGCCGCACGCCCCAGAATATTGTTATCGGCGGCGCCGCCGGCGCGTTTCCTCCGATGATTGGCTGGGCGGCCGTTACCGGCGCCGTAAGCGTTGAGTCCATTGTGTTATTCATGATTATCTTTATGTGGACGCCGCCCCATTTCTGGGCGCTGGCCCTGTACCGCAGTGAAGAATACGCCAGGGTTGGCGTGCCCATGCTGCCCGTCGTGGCCGGTCGCGTTGAGACATGCAGACAGATATTAATCTATACGGCCCTGTTAATCCCGGTGACCCTCGCCCCATGGTTTATGGGCTTTGCAAGCATCTACTATGGCGCCTGCGCTATCCTCCTGGGGCTGATATTTGCCCTGATGGCGCTCCGGGTCTGGCAAGTGCGCGGCGAAACAGGTGACGCGGCCGACAAACCCGCCAAACAATTGTTTGCCTATTCGATTTTGTACCTGATGCTGCTCTTTGCAGTTTTGCTGGCGGAAGGGATGTTTGCGTTGGGAAGTGGCGTATAGACCATGCCAATTACCGAAATTCACAAGCGCAAGCGCACCAAGAATATCACTGTCGCCGGTATTCTGGTCGGCCTCATCGCGCTGCTGTTTGTTCTGACCCTCGTCAAGATGGGGGGTGGCTGATCCCGTGCCGCAATCATTTAACTCCCGGCATCGGCAATCAAGGGCTGCGCGCAGCACAGCGTATCTTTGCGCCACAGCGGTTGCGGGGATGATCGGGCTGACTTATGCGTCCGTCCCGCTTTACCGGATATTTTGCCAGATGACCGGCTTTGGCGGCACTACCCATCGGGCTGACGCAGCGCCGGAGCAGGTTCTGGCGCGGCAGATGACTGTGCGCTTTGACGCGAGTGTGACCGCCAACCTGGCGTGGGATTTCGCCCCGGAACAGGGGCCGCAAACCCTGAAGATCGGCGAAGTTGGCCTGGCTTTTTTCCGCGCCAAAAACCTGTCGGATAAAGCGCTTAGCGGCACAGCAAGCTTTAACGTCACGCCTGCGAAGGCCGGGGCGTATTTTTCCAAGATTGAATGTTTCTGTTTCACTGAACAGCGGCTGACCGCCGGTCAGGAAACCGACATGCCCGTGCAATATTTCATCGATCCCTCCATTGAGGAGGATGAAAACATGCACGATGTAAAAACCATCACGCTTTCCTATACGTTCCATCCAACCCACCCCAAGGTGGCCGCGACAACGTTACCCCAGCGGCGCAACTGAAGAGAAAAAGCATGGCAGACGCACACGCACCCCAACATGACTATCATCTGGTTGACCCTAGCGCCTGGCCGATAATTGGCGCTATCAGCGCCTTTGTCACCGCTGTTGGCGGCGTCATCAACATGCATCAGGGGCCGGCATGGATCTTTTTCGTTGGCGCCGCCGGGCTGGCCTATACCTTTGTCGGCTGGTGGCGCGAAGTCATCGAGGAGGCCGAGCATCGCGGCAATCATACCCCTGTTGTGCAGTTGCATCTGCGGTATGGCATGCTGTTGTTCATAGCCTCGGAAGTCATGTTCTTCGTAGCCTGGTTCTGGGCGTTCTTTAACGCCAGCCTTTTTCCGGACGTTGCCGGCGCGGTCTGGCCGCCCGAAGGCATCGAGGTCCTCGATCCCTGGCATCTGCCACTGCTCAACACATTGATCCTGCTGACCTCCGGCACGACTGTTACCTGGGCGCACCATGCGTTACAGCATGGCGACCGCAAGGGATTGCGCAACGGCCTGATCCTGACGATCATACTAGGCGCGCTGTTTACCGCCATTCAGGCCTATGAATATGCCCATTCCACCTTTGCCTTTGCCGGTAATATCTATGGCGCGACGTTTTTCATGGCCACAGGCTTCCATGGCTTCCATGTGCTGGTAGGAACTATTTTTCTGATCGTCTGTCTGGGACGCGCGCAAAGCGGGCACTTCACGCCCGAACAGCATTTCGGCTTTGAAGCTGCTGCCTGGTACTGGCACTTTGTTGACGTGGTGTGGCTGTTTCTGTTTGCCTGCATCTATGTCTGGGGCGGATCTTAAACCTTGCGGGTCACACGGGGAGACGCCGTGATCGCGTCCCCCCGATTGCCGGCAAGTTCGCCCATTGCCGGAACTGGCCAATCAGATGACGACTGACGCATCCCGGATTACATTTCGCCGCCTCGTGCGCCAGTTACCTCTGGTTCCCAGCCTTATCACCCTGGCAGCCCTGGCGTTTCTACTTGGACTTGGTGTATGGCAATTGCAGCGGATGCAGTGGAAATCCGAAATCATCGCCACGATTGATGCGCAAATGGCGCTGCCTGCCAGTCCATTGCCCTTTGGCGCCATAGACGTGGATGCGTGGCGGTACCGCAAGGCCCAGGTTGAGGGGAAGTTTCATCACGATAAGGAACTTCATATGTATGCGGCCAGTTCCAGGGGCAATCCGGGCTATCAGATCATTACACCGCTGGAACGGCACGACGGCAGCTTTGTATTCTTCAATCGCGGCTGGGTGCCGATGGACAATCGCCTCGCCGGCTCCCGGCAGGCGGGCCAGATCGAAGGCCCTGTCAAACTCATGGGTTTGGGACGTAAACCCTGGCCCCAGAATACATTTGTCGCGGATAATGAACCCCAGGCGAACATCTGGTTTTATGGTGATCTGGATGAGATGGCAAAATTCAGCGGAATAGTTCATTATGCCCCCTTATTCCTGGAGGCGGACGAAACCTCCAATCCGGGTGGACTGCCGCTTGGTGGACAAAGCCGAGTCATCATAAGCAATGATCATTTAAAATATGCCCTTACCTGGTTCAGCCTCGCCATTGCCCTCATCATCGTCTACGGCTTCTATGTCGCAGAGCAATTCCGCGCCCGCTGACGGCGCGTATCAAACGCTGGAAGTCTGTTTCAGGCGCATCAGCAGTCTGGAGGGCGCCCTGTCCATGCTTGGATGGGATCAGGCGGCCATGATGCCAAATGGCGGCGCCGATGCCCGGGCAGATCAGATCGCCACGCTCCGGCTTATCCGCCACGAAACCCTGTGTCACCCGCAGATTGCCGATCAGCTTGCAGCGGCAGAGGCGGAAAAGCAGCATCTCGATGACTGGCAGTTAACCAATCTGGCCCGCATGCGCCGTTCCTGGCGGCATGCCACGGCGCTTCCCGCTGATCTGGTCGAGGCGTTGTCGCTGGCTGCAAGTCAGTGCGAAATTATCTGGAGATCGGCCAGGGATAATAATCATTTCAATGCACTGTCACCCAGTCTTGATATTTTACTAAAGCTAAGCCGCGAGGCTGCGGTTGCCAAGGCAGGTGTGATGGGCTGCACGCCCTATGATGCGCTGCTGGACCAGTTCGACAGCGGCGCCTCTGCCGCCTTGATTGATCGTCTGTTCGAGGAACTGGAAGATTTTCTGCCAGGCTTTCTTCCCCAGGTGCTGGAAGCGCAAAGCAGACTGCCCGCGATTATTGCGCCGCAAGGCACCTTCCCGATTGCCAGCCAGCGCGCCATAGCCACTTCTCTTATGCAGGATCTGGGCTTTGATTTTGAACATGGCCGTCTGGATGTCAGTCATCATCCCTTCTCCGGCGGTGTTCCCGAGGACGCCCGTATCACCACGCGCTACAGTGAAACGGAATTTTTGCAGGGCCTGATGGCTGTCCTGCATGAAACGGGACATGCGATGTACGAACGCGGCCTGCCTTTGGCATGGCGCAGCCAGCCGGTCGGGGGGGCGCGGGGCATGATTGCCCATGAAAGCCAATCCCTGATTGTTGAAATGCAGGCCTGCCGCAGTCCGGAATTTGCACGCTACCTGGCCCCAAAACTAGCCGTGGCGTTTGGCAATCAAAGCGCCTGGGCGCCCCAAAACCTTGTGCGCATGTTTCAGCGCGTCAAGGCCGATCTTATCCGGGTGCATGCCAACGAGGTTACCTATCCGTTGCACGTCATGCTGCGCTATCGGCTGGAACGGGCCATGATTGCAGGTGATCTGGAAATAAATGACCTGCCGGGGGCGTGGAACGAAGGCATGCGCAAACTGCTTGGCGTATCACCCCGGAATGATTCCGAGGGCTGCATGCAGGACATACATTGGGCGGCGGGACTGTTCGGTTATTTCCCGATCTACACTCTGGGCGCCATGGCTGCGGCGCAGTTCTTTGCCGCCGCCAGAAAAGCCCGGCCAGTAATACCTCAGGCAATATCAGAGGGTGATTTCAATCCCCTGATGCAATGGTTAAAAAGTAACGTGCATCAATGGGGCAGCCGGTATAGCAGTGATGAATTATTGCAGCTGGCGACCGGCGCGCCTCTTGGGACTGACGCCTTCAAGGCGCATCTCCGCGCGCGCTATTTGCCCGATTAGGCCGGAAATGATTTTATGAAATATGTCAGCACCCGTGGGCAGTCCAGGCCGCTGGATTTCAATGAAGCGCTGTTGGCCGGACTGGCCGATGACGGCGGCCTGTATGTGCCGCACCACTGGCCGCAGTTTGACGAAACAGACATCCAGGGCATGTCCGGATTATCCTACGGGGAACTGGCGCTTCGAATCATGCAGCCCCTGATCGGTGACGCCATTGATCCGGCAGTTCTCAAACGTTTGATCGATGACTCCTATGCCAGTTTTGATCATGGTGCGATTACACCCCTCGTGCAGCTTGATCACACGAACTGGCTGCTGGAATTGTTTCATGGTCCCACTTTGGCGTTCAAGGACGTGGCGCTGCAATTGGTTGGGCGGCTTTTTGATTACGTGCTGACAACACGCAAACAACATCTAAACATACTTGTGGCGACATCCGGTGACACCGGCAGCGCCGCCATCCACGCCATCAGGGGGCGCGATACGGCAAATATCTTTGTGCTGCATCCCCTCGGGCGCACATCGGAAATCCAGCGCCGCCAGATGACGACGATACTGGATGAAAACGTTCACAATATCGCCATCGAAGGCACGTTTGATGACTGCCAGACGCTGGTGAAAGCCATGTTCAATCATGGAGAATTCCGTTCCCGCGCCAGACTTTCGGGCATGAATTCGATCAACTGGGCGCGGGTGATGCCGCAGATCGTCTACTATTTTCATGCCGCGCTGTCTTTGGGCGGCGCGCTGCGGCCCGTTGCTTTCAGCGTGCCAACCGGGAATTTCGGCGACATCTATGCCGGTTATGCGGCCAAGCGGATGGGGCTGCCCATCAATCGTCTGCTGATCGCGACCAATAATAACGATATACTGGCGCGGACACTGGAAACCGGCCGCTATGCGCCAGGTGAAGTGCATTCAACCCTAAGCCCCAGCATGGATATTCAGGTTTCGAGCAACTTTGAACGGCTTCTGTTTGAGGCCAATTCGCGCGACGCCGATCGGGTAAGGTCACAAATGGACAGTCTGCCCCAGTCGGGCAGCTTTACGCTTTCACCGGCGGCGCAGGCTTACATAACCTCACAATTCAGTGCGCATCGGGTTGATGAAACCGCCACGCTGGATGAAATCGCCCGCACATTCCGGGAAACCGGCATGCAGATTGACCCCCATACAGCCGTTGGCCGCGCCGCCGCCAGGCTGCACCAGAGCGATCCGGAAATCCCGATGGTAACCCTTGCCACGGCGCATCCGGCCAAATTTCCCGGACCGGTGGAAAAAGCCACGGGCATTCGCCCGCAACTCCCGCTACGCTATCGCGATCTGCTTAATTTACCGGAACGCTGCACGACCCTGGCGAACGATCTCGCACAAGTAGAAGCTTTTATCGAGGCAATAATCAAATGACATTGACCCCCCGTGTAACAACCCTGCTAAATGGCCTGCGTGTGGTAAGCGCGCACATGCCGCATCTTGAAAGTGCTGCTATAGGCGTCTGGGTCAATATTGGCGCCCGCGACGAGGCGCCCCAGATGCATGGCATCTCCCATTTGCTGGAGCATATGGCGTTCAAGGGCACCAAGCGGCGCAACGCGTTGCAGATTGCAGAAGAAATAGAGGCGGTAGGCGGACATCTGAATGCCTACACCAGCCGCGAAAATACGGCGTATTTTGTCCGAGTCCTGAAAAATGACGTGCCGCTGGCCGTTGACCTGCTGGCTGACATTTTGCAGGAATCCCTGTTTGATCCGGCCGAACTGGAGCGTGAACAGGATGTCGTCGTGCAGGAAATCGGACAGGCGTTAGACACCCCCGATGATCTGGTTTTTGACCGGCTGCAGGAAACCTCCTATCCCGGTCAGGCCATAGGCCGCACCATTCTGGGCACGCCGGACAGCGTTGGCGCCATGACGCCCGAGATATTGCGCGGACATATGGCGCGCAATTACCGGGCCCAGGATATGGTGCTATCTGCGGCCGGCGCCATCGACCACGATGCCCTTGTTGAACTGGCCCAGGAAAAATTTGGAGGCCTTGGCCAGTCCCTGCACCGTGAATTGCTGCCTGCCCGTTATCATGGCGGCGATAGCCGGGAAAACAAGGATCTCGAACAGGTGCATCTGGTTATGGCCCTGGAAGGGGTTACCTATGACGATCCTGATTTCTTCGCCAGCCAGGTGTTTTCCACCATTCTTGGCGGCGGCATGTCATCGCGGCTGTTTCAGGAAGTACGCGAAAAACGGGGGCTATGTTATTCAATTTATGCCTTTTCAAGCTCTTTTGCAGATACGGGAATTGCCGGAATTTATGCCGGTACCGGGCCTGACAGGCTGGGCGAGCTGGTGCCCGTCATCATCCATGAATTGCAGGCGCTGTCTGGCACTGTAAAATCCGGCGAGGCCGCCCGCGCCCGCACACAGCTAAAGGCCGGGCTGTTAATGGGGCTTGAATCTCCGAGCGCACGGTGTGAACAGATGGCGCGCCATCTGCTGGTCCATAACAGGCTGCTGCCGAATGAAGAACTGGTGGAAAAAATTGATGCGGTCGATGTCACTGCGGTACAGCGCTTTGCCGACAGGCTGTTGACCAAACCGGATTTGACGATTTCCGCACTGGGGCCGATCAGCCAGCTTGAATCCATGGGCAAAATTGCGGCAAGATTCGGCGCAGGGTAATTATGCGGCCATAGACCACGGGGGCATCGTTCAGAATCATGTCTTTATTACGGCCAGCGGCGCTTGTTGGCGATCAGATGAGAATTGAAGGACGCCGCGTTTTTCTGCGTCCGCCGGTCATCTCTGACCATAATGAATGGGCCATCCTGCGTGAGAACAGCCGCAGCTTTCTCGTTCCATGGGAACCGGTCTGGCCGCCCGATGATCTGGGCCGTCCGGCATTCAAACGCCGCCTGAAACGATACGCCCAGGAAATGCGCGAGGATACCGGTTACGCGCTGTTCATTTACCGCCACGAGGATTCAGCGCTGATTGGCGGCCTGACGCTTAGCCATATCCGGCGCGGGGTCACGCAATCCTGTTCGCTGGGATACTGGATGGGTCAGCCGTTTTCCGGCCAGGGTTATATGCGCGAAGCGGCGCGCTGTGTGGTGCCATTTGTGTTTGATCATCTGAGCCTGCACCGGCTGGAGGCCGCCTGTGTGCCGAACAACGAACCCTCGAAAGCTGTTCTGCGCCATGCCGGGTTTCAGGAAGAAGGCCTGGCGCGCCGGTATTTACGGATCAATGGCGTATGGCAGGATCATCTTCTGTTTGCCCTGCTGGAAAGCGATCTCGCCGCACGCCAGCCCCGATGATGATGTTTGTCCCCCCCACGCCACCCAAAACCCCTTCTCACCCAGGGGAGGGGCTTTCATCAGCATGCGGCGCCTCTTCTCCCTCCCCCCTGTGGGGAGGGAGAAG
>JBEBFX010000021.1:0-27137 GCA_040081735.1 Alphaproteobacteria bacterium
ATCCTGCCAAGGGCTTTGGCTTTGTACAGCCCGATAGCGGCGGCAAGGATATATTCCTGCACATTTCCGTGGTTGAACGGGCTGGTGTGAATTCCCTCATGGAAGGACAGCGGGTTCGGGTTTCCACCAGCCAGGGGCAGAAAGGCCCGCAGGCGGAAAGTCTGGAATTGCTCTAGTATTTGATGCGGCGGCGCAACGTCACCAGTAACGCGGTTTAGCTGACCCGGCGGGTCAATCCACAGTGTCTTGATCTGGCGCCGGTAACTTGCCCAGTCACGGGCGCTTTGCTATCTGCTAAATCGCGCTACGCGAAATCCATTGGCGTCAACCCGGTCATTGACGCCCTGCCAGCCCCGGAATGCGGACCGGGTTGCCCATGCGACATTCTTCCAGGAACCGCCGCGCACGATGCGCCGCCCGCAATCGCCTTTCAGGTTCGGACTGCCATCCACGGGCGCGTTGTCATAGCCTTCGTTCCAGCAATCCTGCGCCCATTCCCAGACATTGCCCAGCATATCGTGCAGGCCATAGGGATTAGCCCTGAAGGCGCCTACAGAAGCTGTGGTGGCGCTGGCGTCAATACAGGTGAAGTGCGGCCAGTCAAACTGATGCACGCGCTGACCTGAAATGTCATACACATTGGCGAAGGCGCAGGCCACCTCGCGTTCGGCCCAATAACGCGGTGACGACGTGCCGCCGCGCGCCGAATATTCCCACTCGGCCTCCGACGGCAGGCGATAGGTCTTTCCGGAAAGTTCGTTTAACCAGCCAATATATTGCTGTGTATCGCGCCAGTTCACATTTACGGCGGGGCGGTCATCACGCCCGCCCCTTCTGTCGTCGGGCAATGGACTGCACACCCTGGCGTCAACGCAGGCCTGCCATTGCGCAATCGTGATTTCGAATCTGCCAATGGCGAACGGATGCGGGATCGACACTTCATGGGCCGGGCCTTCGTCACTGCTGCGGCCGCGTTCATCTTCCGGCGATCCCATTTGAAAGCCGCCGGGCGGGATCACCACCATTTCAGGACATTGTTCACAGTCGCGAAACCGGGCGCCGGGCCCAATGCGAAACCCGCCGTCCGGCACGATCTTGCCCGGGGCCGCAGGGTCATCCGCACTATCCGCCGCCCGGCCTGGCGCCGGGGCGGTCAACAGCAATAACAAACAGACGAATGCCGGAATGCGCGCCATCATGCCTTATTTTCCACCTTAAGAATCCTGCCCGTAGATCGAGGATAGGATATTCGACTGGTCTGTCACACAATGCTGTTGCAGATGCATAAAAAGAGTTAATCTCACGCCATAAACAGGGGCGACTGTAACCATCACGAAAGAGCGCAGCGAATGGAACCGAATCTCGGCGGCAATGCTATCAAGGCAAGCGAAGCCGGACTGATTAAAGACAGCGGCATCGAAACTTTTGTTCAGGATGTGATCGAAGCGTCCATGGAAAGGCCGGTTATTGTGGATTTCTGGGCGCCGTGGTGCGGACCCTGCAAACAGCTTACCCCCATACTGGAAAAATCCGTCAAGGCGGCGGCGGGCCGGGTTGCGCTGGTCAAGGTCAATATCGACGAAAATCAGCAGATTGCCCAGCAATTACGCATTCAGTCGATACCTGCCGTATTCGTTTTTGACAAGGGCCAGCCCGTGGACGGGTTTGTCGGCAATCAGCCGGAAAGCCAGATCCGCGCCATGATTGAGCGGGTTGCCGGACCCAGCGGCCCCTCGGAACTGGATCAAT
Source organism: Alphaproteobacteria bacterium (assembly GCA_040081735.1). Classification (GTDB taxonomy): domain Bacteria; phylum Pseudomonadota; class Alphaproteobacteria; order UBA11222; family UBA11222; genus UBA11222. Next base: position 1,750 of record JBEBFX010000021.1, read on the forward strand.
TACTGGAAGCCGCCGCCCAGGCCTTCGCCGGGGGCGATCTTGCCGCCGCCGCCCAGGCCTTTGGCCAGGTATTGCAGGAAGATGCAGCCAGTCCTGTGGCGATTGCCGGCCTGGCCCGGTGTAATTTGCAGGGTGGAAATCCTGAAGGGGCCAGACAGGTATTGGCGCTGACGCCCACGGCCGAGCAGGATCATCCGGAAATTGCGGCAGTTCGGGCGGCATTGGAACTGCTGGAATCATCGCTGAATGTTGGCGATCTGGGGGCGCTGCAAGCCGCGCTGGAAGGCAATCCCGCCGATCACCAGTCGCGCTATGACCTGGCCGTCGGATTGGCGGCCAAAGGCGATAATGAAGCTGCGGCCACGCATCTGCTGGAAATCATCCGCAAAGACCGTAAATGGAATGAAGAGGCGGCCCGAAAACAGCTGGTGCGGCTGTTCGAGATGCTTGGCCCGGAAGATCCGGTAACCATGGACTCGCGACGCAAGCTGTCCGCTATTTTGTTCTCGTAAGGCACAGACCGCTAAATGCGCCAGCCCCGCAATTATCTTGATATTGGCGCCCTGCCGCAGCGCTTTGCCATATTTCCATTGGCGCGCGTTCTGCTGCTGCCCGGCTGCCAGTTGCCCCTGAATATTTTTGAACCCCGTTATCTCGCGATGATAGACGACGCGTTGACCCTTGACCGGGTGGTTGGCATGATCCAGCCCCACAGCGAACAACCCCAGGGTAAAGCGCCGGTTGGCATCACCGGATTGGACCGCCCTGCACTTTATGGCGCGGGTTGCCTGGGGCGGCTGAGTTCGTTCAGCGAAACCGGCGATGGCCGTTATCACATTATTCTGACCGGCGTTTGCCGGTTTCAGGTGCGCGAGGAACTGCCGGTTACGACACTTTATCGTCAGGTGGTTGCTGACTTTACGCCTTATGCGGGCGATCTTTCGTCCACGGACACCGGGCAAATCGACCGTCAGGCGCTGCTGGCGGATCTGAAGAATTATCTGGAGCAGCAGAAACTTTCCGCCGACTGGAAGGCCGTGGAAAGCACGCCGACCGAAGATCTGATAAACATGCTGGCGATGAACTGCCCGTTTGAAGCGCCGGAAAAACAGGCCTTGCTGGAAGCGGTGAACCTGCAGGGGCGCGCGGAAACGCTGATGACCCTGCTTCAGATGGCGGTGGCGGGCACATCGCCGCCCCAGGACACAACCCTGCAATAGATATTTGCGCGAAAGGACATGCGCCATGCCTGAAAACACGCAACCAGCCAGCCATAAGATCGATCCCAGGCTGCTGGAGATATTGGTCTGTCCACTGACCAAATCCGAACTGGAATATGATGCGGCCGCGAACGAGCTGATCAGCCGCAAAGCCGGGCTTGCCTATCCGATCCGCGACGGCATTCCCATCATGCTGCCCGACGAGGCCCGGGCCCTGAATGATACCGGCGCCTGATGAGCCCCGCCCCGCCATGGCCGCTGGAAGTAAAGCTTAAACAGGCCGAAAATTTACTGGAAATCAGTTTTGATGACGCCAGCCGTTTTCAGTTGAGCGCAGAATTTCTGCGCGTACATAGCCCTAGCGCCGAGGTAAAAGGCCATGGTCCGGGCCAGGAAGTGACGGTCGCAGGCAAACGCGCCGTGGCCATAACGCGGCTTGATCCCGTAGGCAATTATGCCCTGCGCATTCATTTCGACGATGGTCATGACACCGGGCTTTACACCTGGGCGTATTTTTATGAAATGGGCCGGGGCCAGGAAAAATTATGGGCGGAATATCTCGGCAAACTTGCCGCCCAGGGCCTTGGCCGCGATGGGCCGCAGCAGGGCAAGCCGCCCATTATCTCAGGCCTGCGTTTCAACGAACCTTAAATTAGATAGACCATGTTTTACGGATCAGACGGGATCGCCCCTGGCCAATCCGTCTGATCCGAACATGGTCAGGCCGCGCAAGGTTGCCGTGCAAAGCAGCGCCGTAATCCACAGGCTGGCCTGCCACCAGCTTTGCCACTGCCCAAAACTCAGCAGCCCGACACACAAGGCGCTGGCTGTGCTGGCGCAGGCCATGGCCCCGCCGAGACGGCCATATTCCGTGGCAATTGACGACAGACTTCGCCCCAGTCCGATGAGAAGCAGCATCACCATCAACGCCCCGATGGCGCCCATCTCCAGCCAGACCTGCAATATCCCATTGTGCGGATGCAGGGGCAGCAAACCGACGCCGGGATAAATCGTTTCACTGCCGTCCGGCTGTTCCAGCACGAACTGGGTTTTTCCGGCGTCGATATTTCGTGAAGCGTCAAAGCCCCAGCCCAATATCGGCTTTTCGGCAATTCTTTCAGCGGCAAAATGCCAGATTTCCACCCGATGCTGCCACGATCCGGGCAATTGGCGTTTTTCAATTCCCACCATTTCGGGCCGGGAAACATGAAAGGAAATAAACGGCATGGCGCCTATGACGAAGATCATCAAAGCGGCCATCAGGCGCGGCGCACGCTGCGGGGAATACCAGGCCATAACAAAGGCCGCCGCTCCCGCCGCCATCGCCAGGGGCGCCGCCTGCATCGGCAACGCAAGTATCGTGAGAAATACCATGCCTCCCAATGCCGCAGCCAGCCATTTCCCGTGCGCCGGGAATAATGCGACGCAGCAGGCCATGGCAGGCCACACAAAAAGCGCCAACAGGCCGGCCCCCCGGCTGATGGCGCCAAAGCCATAGATCAATCGGAACATTTCCTGTTCCTGCGGCGTGGGGAAACGCGCCTGCATGACTGTCTGCAAACCGGTTATCATGGTGATAATCCGGGCCGAGGAGGCCAGTTCGATCCAGTATAACCCCAACGCCAGACAGACGCCGGCCGGCAACAGGCGCATCATCCATTTGACTAAATCGCGATCAGCATGGTTTACCGCCGCCATCGCGGCACACCCGCCCAGCCACAATACGGCCAGGCGCAACAGTTTATCTGCTGCGATACCCGGCGCAGGCGCCCACAACAGACTGACCGCAGCAACGGCCAGCAGCCCAACCAACGCCCGCCCCATGGGATGAAAGGCAAAATCAAAAATGGCCGTGCGCCATGCCAGAAATCCGGGAACCGCCAGCGCCACTAGAACCAAAACAATGACGGCGCCGTTGGCCCCAAACACCACGACTGGGACAAACGCCGCAGCCGCCAGGCCCCAGAGCCAAAGCCGGATTGCTGACGCGCGCATATGCTGGCTACTGGAAATGCGGCGTCACTTTTGCGGTATGGGAAAGGATGGTCTGATGGCCGGGTGGAGATAGCGGCAGAGGGCCGGGAATGATTTCCACATGTATAATCCGGCGTTCCGGCAAGCTGATCAACTGCAATGCGCCAAACTCCATCTGTGATTTCCTCAATGCCCGCCCCCGGCTGTCCGGTCTTGATCCGATTACCCCATCCATCCATGGTGACGGGGAGGAATATATGCCATATTAGCAGCCAAATGGCCGATAATGCGAACAGAACGTTGAGGATTAAATTCAGGGAATAGCGGGTGCGGCATGCGTGAATTTCTGCGTCCGAAGATTGGACTGTCAGGACGGCTGATGGTGTTAACCGTCGGCTTCATTCTGTTGTCGTCGGTGCTGATTTATGTGCCCTCCATTGCCTATTTCCGGCTGCAATATCTGAATAACAAAATCGCCGGGGCGCAAATAGCCAGTCTTGCCGTCGAGGCCGCCCAGGACAATACGCTGCCGGTCTATCTGGAGGCGGAGCTTCTGGCGAATGCGGACGTGCTGGCTGTGGCGTTGCGGCGTGACAGCGTGCGCTTTTTGATGCTGGCCGGTGATTTGCCGGCAAACTTAGATGCGCATTTTGATTTGCGCGACATCGGCCCCCTGGACGCCATCCTTGACGCCTTTTCGGCGCTGCTTGCCGGCGATGAGCGCTATATCAGGGCGATGAACGCCCCGGCCCATGGCGGCGGGGATATTATTGACATCGTCCTGCGCGAAGCGCCGTTGCGCCGGGCGATGATTGATTATTCCTGGAATGTCGCCGGATTGTCGTTGCTGATTTCCCTGATTACGGCGGCGCTGATTTATTTTACCCTGCATTTCCTGATGGTAAAACCGATCCGCAAACTGACCGCCAGCATGGTGGGGTTCCGCAGGCACCCCGAAGATACCCGCCACGAAATCAAGCCCTCCGGACGGCTGGATGAAATTGGCGTAGCCGAGCGCGAACTGTCCGGGATGCAAATCGCCATCCGGCAATCGCTGAAACAAAAAGCCCGCCTGGCCGAACTTGGGACCGCCGTAAGCAAGATCAATCACGATCTGCGCAACATACTGGCCAATGTGCAGATGGTGTCGGATCGTTTGCTGACCGTTGATGATCCCTTTGTCCGCCGTCTGACCCCTGGCCTGATCAGTTCCGTCGGCAGGGCAATTGATCTGTGTACGAATACTTTAACCTATGGCGGGGCGCGCGAAAAGGCCCCGCGACGGCTGCTGTTTGTATTGTCGCCGCTGATCGATGAAATCGGCCTCAACATCTGCCACGCCCCGCACACGCATATACGCTGGCAAAATGCGGCGCCCCGGGATCTGGAAATCGACGCTGACCCCGATCATGTATTCCGGATTGTGCAGAATCTTGGGCGCAATGCGTCCCAGGCGATGGACGGCCGGGGAACCTTGCGCGTGGAGGCCCGCCGGCTGGGGCCGATCGTCACCATCGATGTGATCGACACCGGTCCCGGCCTTCCGGCAAATGCGCAGGAATATCTGTTTGAACCTTTCGCAGGAAGCACAAGCAAGGGCGGCAGCGGCCTTGGCCTCAGCATTTCCAGGGACTTGACCCGCGCCCACGGCGGCGATCTGCATCTTTTACGGACCGGCCCCGGCGGCACGGCATTTCGCATTGAAATTCCCGACAGCACCGTCATAACCCATGATTATCTGAGCCTGCATTTGAAAGGATAAGCAATGGCGTGGAACCCGAACCAGTATCTGGCGTTTTCCGGTCAGCGCACGCGCCCGGCGCGCGAACTGCTTGGCCGCATTGCGCTGGAAAGCCCTGCAAGCATCGCTGATCTGGGGTGCGGCCCGGGAAATTCGACCCAGGCCCTGCGCAGCCGCTGGGCGCACGCCGATATTCTGGGTGTCGATAATTCGCCCCAGATGCTGGCCCGGGCCAGGGTGGATGGACCGGATGCCCGCTGGCTGGAGGCTGATCTAAAAACCTGGCGCCCGGATCATCCGGTTGATCTGGTTTATTCCAACGCCACGCTGCAATGGCTTGACCGGCATGAACAATTGTTTCCGGCGCTGATGGCGCACGTCGCCCCGGCGGGGGCATTGGCGGTTCAGATGCCGCGCAATTTCGATGCCCCCAGCCATTGCCTGCTGCGTGAAGTGGCGCTTGGCGGCACATGGGCGGCAGCGCTTGCGCCCGTCATACGCGCGGAGCCGGTTGCGGCGCCTGACCGGTATTATGACCTGCTGGCCCCCCTGAGCCGCACGCTGGATATCTGGGAAACCGAATATTTACAGGTGATGGAGGGCGAAAACCCCGTTCTGGAATGGATCAAGGGCACCGCCCTCGTGCCGGTGCTGGCGGCCCTTGACGCTGCTGCCCAGGAAGCCTATCTGGCGGAGCTGGCGATAAAACTGCGCGCCGCCTATCCCCGGCGCGGCGACGGCAAAACATTATTCAGCTTCCGCCGGATATTTATCATCGCCTACCGCTAATCCCCCAGCGCCACGCCTTCGCGGCGTTTGTCGGCGCCGCCTTCCAGCATGCCGTCAACGCGGCGAATACCCTGCACGCCGCTGAAGGTGGGTTGCACTTCTACAGCATGGCCAAGGGCCGTAAACCGTGGAACCAGTTTTTCGAGCGCCGTTCCCGCTTCGAGTTCCAGCGGGCCATTGCGATTGATCAGCCGGGGCAGGTCAATCGCCGCCTGCATATCGAGGCGCCAATCCAGCAGGCCAACCAGGGTTTGCGCCACATAGCCAATGATGCGGGTGCCGCCCGGTGAACCCACACTGGCGTAAAGCGCGCCGTTGTTATCAAACACCAAAGTCGGTGACATGGACGACAATGGGCGCTTGCCCGGGGCTGCGGCATTGGCCACGGGCCGGCCATCTATCTCCGGCACGAAAGAAAAATCCGTAAGCTGATTATTCAGAAAAAAACCGCCCGCCATGACATGACTGCCAAACGGGGCCTCGACGGAACTGGTCATGGAGACCGCGTTGCCCTGGCCATCAATAATGGAGATATGCGAGGTGGATGGAAACGCCCCGTCCGAACCGGGCGCATAGTCAATACCGGCGCGCCGTTTGGGGTTTCCCGCAGCCACCGGCGCCGGGTCTGCCCGCCCCAGAGTAATGTGCCGTGCGCGTTGGGCCAGATAGGCCGGGCTGAGCAGCCCTTTCAGCGGCACCTCCACTACATCTGTGTCGGCCAGATGTAATCCGCGATCCGCATAGGCCAGCCGCCCGGCCTGGGCCAGAAGATGCAGCCCCGCCACCGAATCCGGCGCCAGCGCGCGCATCTCAAAACTTTGCAGCATCCCCAGAATTTGCAGCACCGCAACGCCGCCGGATGTGGGCGGCGGTATGCCGCAAACTTTATATTCCCGGTACGGTCCGCATAGGGGCGCGCGCTGTTTCGCCTGATAATGGGCAAGATCCTCCAGCGACAGAGTGCCGCCCTGGGCCTTCACCGCCGTTACCATCGCCTGGGCCAGTTCGCCCGTATAAAACGCCTGCGGACCCGCTGCGGCAATCACGCGCAGGCTTTTGGCATAGTCCGGGTTGCGCAGCATCGCGCCAACCGGCAGCGGCTGGGGCGGCGTGCCGGCGGTAAAATACAGGGCTCTCGCCTCTGGGAATTCGGACAGTTTTGTCATTGCGCCGATCATCAGGCGCAGGCGGGCCGAGACCGGAAAGCCCTGATCGGCAAGTTTAATGGCGGGCTCAAATAAATCCGCCCACGGAAGTTTTCCGTGGTTCCGGTGCGCCAGCGCCAGCATGGCGATCACACCGGGAACCCCTACCGAACGCCCGCCGGTAAAGGCTTCCCGAAATCCCAGAGGCTGCCCGTCCGGTTTCAGAAATAATTCCGGCGTGACCCCGGCCGGCGCGGTTTCGCGCCCGTCATAGGCCGCCGTCTGTTTGGCCGCCTGATCCCAGTGCATCAGAAATGCGCCGCCGCCGATACCCGAGGATTGCGGCTCGACCAGACCTAGCACCGCCTGAACAGCGATTGCGGCGTCTACGGCACTGCCGCCATCGCGCAAAATCTGCCGCCCCGCTTCCGCCGCAAGGGGATGCGCCGCCGCGACCATATGGGTTTTGGCCAGCACGGCGGCGCCCGCAGGCTGAGCAAGCCAGACGCACGCCAGTGCAACCAAAAGATAACGCGCCGTTCGAGGCATTGATCCGTCTCCTGCATCGCCAATTCCATAGCGGGAGTTAATGCTATATCATGGCCTTATGGCAAATGCAGTTTCCGAACCGGGCGTGGTTCCCGGCCCCCTGAACCTGATCAGCGACGTGGACGGCATCCGCGTCGGCAATGCAGAAGATCATGCCGCGCGCAGCGGTGTGAGCATTGTGCTGCCGGAATGGCCGTGCACGGGCGGCGTGGATATTCGCGGCGGAGCGCCGGGCACCCGCGAGACCGATCTGCTGAACCCGAGCTGTCTGGTCGACAGGGTGGATGCCGTGGTGCTGTCCGGCGGCTCGGTCTACGGGCTGGACGCGGCTAGCGGGGCCACCGCATGGCTGAGTACGCGCGGGCGCGGGTTTCGCATGGGGGAGACCGCCATGGTCGCGCCGATTGTGCCTGCGGCAATCCTGTTTGATCTGTCCAATGGCGGCGATAAAGGCTGGGGCATGACGCCGCCTTACCGCGCGCTGGGTATTGCCGCCTGCGACGCGGCGGGCCGCGAATTTCAGCTTGGTAATGCCGGGGCCGGTCTGGGGGCCGGGGCCGGCGTCTACAAAGGCGGCCTGGGCAGCGCCTCGGCCATTCTCAAAGGCGCGCTAGCCGGCGCGGACTTGCAGGTGGGGGCATTGGTGGCGGCCAATCCATTTGGATCCCCCGTGATACCCGGCAGCAGCACCTTCTGGGCAGCACCCTTTGCCATGAACAATGAACTGGGCGTGCAGGCCCCCCATACTGGCGCACTGGACCGCGCCCAGATGGCGGGCAGCAAGATGTTCGCAACACCCGGCGCCAATACGACGATCTGCGTCGTGGCCACCAACGCCATATTGACCAAGGCCCAGGCGCAACGGGTGGCGATCATGGCCCATGACGGCTTTGCCCGCGCCGTGCGCCCGGTGCATACACCGCTGGACGGGGATGTCGTATTCTGTCTCGCCAGCGGCACGGCGGCATTGCCCGCCTTCGAACATCTAAGCCTGTCATTGATTGGCGGCATCGCCGCCGATTGCGTCGCCCGCGCGCTGGCGCGCGGCGTGTACGAGGCCAAAAGCCTCGCCCATATGCGCAGTTACCGCGACACGCACGGCGTTTAGGATGTGGCGGCCCGGGCCAGTTTCCGGCTTAAGTTTCCCATCCGCTGCTTAGGGATAGGTCGAGGCCCACTTTCTCGAACAGAATTATTACCGCATATAGACACGCACTTCGTTGCTGGAGATATCACCGCTGGTGGTGGACGATATGCTCAGGCGGTTGGCGGGCAGTCCCATATCGGCGATCGAGGCCATTACTGCCTCGGCATTGTGGCGTGACTGGGTCTGGCTGCGCCGCATCTGGGTCGAACTGCCGCCGGCGGGCACCACGGACACGACATCAAATCGTGCATCAGGACGGCTTTCAAGGGCGCGCGTGAGCGCCGAATAAAGCGGCTGTTCAAACTCGACGTCGGATTTATCAAAACGGATCACCACCAGGGGACGCCCGGCCATGGCGATTCCGCCGCCGCCTGCGGCCGGGCTTCCAACTGGCGCAAGCGTTGCGCTGGAAGCCAGGGCCTCGCCGAACATGACGCCCTTTTTAATGCCGTTCGCCAGAGTGGTCAGGCGCGCGCGTTCATTGCCCACATAGCCTGTCTGGCGCCCGATATCTTCCGATAATTCACTCAATAACCGCTGTATCAGCACCAGACTGCGATTGGTTTCATCTTCCAGAATACCCAGCTGGCGATGATCTTCGTCAATGGCGCCTGCAAGCCCATAAGTGGCGCGCGCGGTTTCCAGCAGGAATTCGCCCATGCCGGAATCCTCGGCGACCGCGTTGCTCAGGCCATTCAGTGCGGAAATATCAGAACTGAGCCGGTCCAGATCCGCCTGCGCCGCGTTCCACTGATTGATGACGATGGGGTTTCCGGGTGTTGTGCCCAGTTGCAGGCGCGTCGTAACCGCCGCGACCGTGCCGTGATAGCGCTGGGCATTGCCGGCCGTAATCGCGCGCAATTCCTGCAGGCGCGAATTATGCTGGCCGGTGCGTGCGTCCAAAGCCTGCAATTCGCCACGTAGCTGTGTCACGCGCTGTCCAACCAGCGTGCCTGTCGGGGCGCCAAGAGATGGCTGCAAGGGAGAAAAGTTGGTGTTTCCCAACAGCGGCGGAGCGTTGGCCGTCGCGGATTCTATGACAGGCTGGGCCCCAAGTTCGCCCTGGGACGGCGGCACGGCAATTTGTCCCCCTCCCCCCGCCGGTCTTTCACCCGAAAACGACGGCCAAAGCGAATCCGCCGTCCCTGAACAGCCTGAAAGCAGCCCAAATTGCAACAGGGTGGCAGCAATGACAACCGCTCGCGATGTAAGCAAGAGAATCCCCTCTATCGACCCGTTTGTGTCAGCCGCCTTAAGATCAGCGGCAGCCTTCTGGTTTAACAGCACCCCAACTTCCCCCAGCCGGCGCAGAGGTTCAGGTATGATTCCCGCCCCGCCAACTGGCGCGATCTTAGTGCATCGCATCCTAGCGCTACAAGCGGTTATAGCGGTATAAAACGTGTACTTTTGCAACTATTCACCGAACCAGTCTAACAATGCTTGTCAACACGGCTACATTTGATTAGGTTCCGCCGCTTAACTGGAATAGCACAAGCCTACAAGGCACCCGTAGCTCAGCTGGATAGAGCACCAGACTACGAATCTGGGGGTCAGGAGTTCGAATCTCTTCGGGTGCGCCATTCGTTAACAGGTTCTAGCCCCAGGCTTGGCATGCATAAATCCCTCGGCAAAGCGACAGCACCGCTGATTTTAGGGGCACTTGGTGTTGTTTATGGAGATATAGGGACAAGCCCGCTTTACGCTTTCGGTCTTGCCTTTGATGCAGACGGCCCATTTCGTCCGGGACGCACCGAAATTCTTGGCACCCTGTCCCTGATAATCTGGGCACTGATATTAATTGTCTGCGTTAAATATGTGCTGCTGATCCTGCGCGTCGATAATAATGGCGAAGGCGGCATAATGGCCTTGATGGCCCGCGCCCTGCGCAGCCTGCCCACATATTCCCGGTCTGCGCGTCTGATTGTGCCGCTTGGTCTGCTGGGCACCGCGTTCTTCCTGGCGGACAGCACGATCACGCCCGCGATCTCGGTCCTGAGCGCCGTTGAAGGCATTGAAATCCTGGCGCCCCGGCTGGAGCCTTTTGTGGTCCCCATCAGCACCGTGATTTTAGTAACATTATTCGCCATTCAGTATCAGGGCACCGAGCGGGTTGGAAATCTGTTCGGGCCTGTGATGGTGGTATGGTTTCTGGTGCTTGCCGGTCTTGGAATTAATTCGATCCTTGAACGGCCGGATGTGCTGTGGGCCATTGATCCGCGCTTTGGGCTAAACCTGCTGATGGAGAACAGCAAGATTGCCCTGATGATCATGGGTGTGGTCGTGCTGAGCGTCACCGGCGTCGAGGCCCTGTATGCCGACATGGGCCATTTTGGACGCTCTTCCATCCGTATCGCCTGGTTCGTCCTGGTTTTTCCGGCGCTTTTACTCAACTATCTTGGACAGGGCGCGCTGTTGCTGAAAAATCCGGAGGCGGCCGATCACCCGTTCTTTTCCCTGGCCCCTGAAAGCCTGCTGCTGCCCCTGATAATCCTGGCGACATTCGCCACCATCATTGCATCGCAAGCCGTCATTTCCGGGGCTTTTTCGATCTGCCGCCAGGCTGTTCAAATGGGGTATCTGCCACGGCTTCATATCCGCCATACTTCATCGGAGGCGACAGGACAGATATATGTGCCCCGGGTGAACTGGCTGCTGCTGGCCGCCGTTCTGGTGCTGGTAAGCTCGTTTGGCTCGTCCGCCAAACTTGCCGACGCCTATGGCATCGCGGTCACCGGCACAATGCTGGTGACGCTGATACTGGCCAGCGTGGTTTTCTGGCAGGCCCAGCCACGGGCGCATATCGGCATCGTGATCGTCGCATCAATATTTTTTGTGATCGACACGGCTTTCTTCAGCGCCACATTAACGCGCCTGCCCCATGGCGGGTACATGCCCATTCTGCTGAGTATTGTGTTGTATTTCACCATGTCAACGTGGCGCCAGGGGCGCGAGCACATAACCTCAGGCAAGCGGCGGGACACGCTGCCGCCGGAAGATTTTATTGCCGGGCTGGCCAGCGGACGCGCCGTGCGCATACCCGGCGCCGCCGTGTTCATGGCCCGCGCGGGCGAGGGGCTGCCACGCACGCTATTGCACAATCTCAAGCACAATAAAGTTCTGCACGAGAAGGTGATTCTGATGGCGATTTATATTTCCGATAAACCGCGCATCTCCCCCAGCGAGCGCATAAACATCGAGGATCTGGGCCACGGCTTTTACAGGGTCGTGGTTCATTTTGGCTTTATGGAAGAGCCAAATGTGCCTGAGGCGCTGGCATTGCTCAACCAGCATGGCTACAAATTTGAAGATTTGAGCACTTCCTATTTTGTCGGCCGGATCAGTTATGTGCCCGCCAGCCGCCCCAAACTTTCGCGCTGGCGCGAACGCATCTTCATTGCCCTGTCGCGCAATGCCCAATCCGCCGTCGATTATTTTCATCTGCCCATTCCCCAGGTCGTGGAGCTTGGCGTTCAGGAGGAAATTTAGCATGCTGCCTCTGGGCGAACGATCTGATAAATTGCACGCACACATCACGCAAGAGCCGCACACATGCCCCGGAATGAACAAATGATGGAAAGCGTAATCGCCGCCCTGCAAGCCCGGATCGGAAGGGATTGCGGGGTAAATGCATCCTGGAGCTATGATCTGGGGCCAAACGGGCATTTGTTCGTAGACTGCAAGACCGTGCCGCATCGAATTTCGCGCGAAAAGGGCGCCGGGGATTGTTCGATTTCCGTCAGCCTGGAAGATCTGTGGCGGCTGATGTCCGGTCAGGTGGACAGTCAAAGCGTTTTCACCCAGGGCAAAGTCAGGCTGAGCGGCGATATGACGCTGGTCCTGAAAATTGATAACCTGCTCGGAACCTATCGCGTGGCGCAGGGCTCCTGAGCGCGTGAGTGCGCCAAATCCCGCCCCGGAAGGCGTTCGCTTTGCCTGGCTTCGCACCAGGGACGGCGTCCGGCTGCGCGCCGCATGCTGGCCGGGCAGGATGCCTGTCGCGACAATCGTGCTGCTTCAGGGGCGCACGGAATGCATCGAAAAATATTATGAAACCATCGCTGAGTTGCAAACCCGTGACTATGCGGTTGTGACCTGGCGCGGGCAAGGCCTGTCCGATCGCGCATTGCCCAATCGCCACAAAGGTCATGTCCGGGACTTCGCCGAATATCACGACGACATGGACAGCGTTCTGGAGAAGTTCGTCATGAACGCCACGGACTTGCCCGCGCCTTACATTTTGATGGCCCATTCCATGGGGGCGCATATCGCCGTGCGTTACCTGCACCACCGTCCCCAGGCATTTGCCCGCGCCGTGCTGTGCAGCCCGATGGCCTATATCAATACGGCGCCGCTGCCGAATTTTATGGCGCGCGCCATCGCATCGGCGGGGACCGCGCTGGGTCTGGGTGAGAGCTATGTTCCCGGCGGTAAAAATTATAGCCGCGCAGGCGAGCCGTTTGAAGGCAATCGTCTGACCGGCGATCCGGCGCGCTTTGAACGCAATGCGGATATCCTCAGTGACAGTCCGGACCTGGCTTTAGGAAGTCCGACACTGGGCTGGCTTGACGCCGCATTCCGTTCCATGGAAATAATCATGGAACCGGAATTTGGCGCGGCCATCACGACGCCTGCCCTGCTGGCGTACGGCGACGGGGAACAGGTTTCCCTGCCTGATCACCAGGCCCGGCTGGCCTCGCAGCTGGGCAGGTGCCGGGCCATCTGCATTACGGGTGCGCGCCATGAAATTCTTCAGGAAACAAACCCGGTCCGCGACCAGTTCTGGGCGGCGTTCGACCGTTTTAACCGTTAAGCCACAAAGCCGGAAACTGACCCGCCAGCCATTTGGCCAGCGCCGCGTTGACATCCAGCGGCTTTTCCTGGGCCATCCAGTGACCGGATAGCACTATGGTTTCACTGAGGTTGGGGCAATGGGCGCGCATCGGCTCGGCCAGGCGCGACTCCACGGTCTCGGCCACATAGTCATGGGCCCCATGCAGGAACAGCACGGGCATCATCAGCCGCCAATTCGCTCTGGCGCGTTCCGCATAAGCCGCATTGGCGGGGCCATTCATGTACCAGCTATCGGGGCCAAAAAATCCGTTGCGGGTCAGCGCCGCCACATAACGGGATTCGTCCTCTTCGCTCAGGACGGATGTATCACGCGGAAAATCCGGCGCGGGCGTTGCGCCTGGGCCAAACCAGCCGCCATTTGCGCGCACAGCCGCTGTAAAGGCCGGTTTGCCCTTGCCGTCCGGGTTGCCCGCGCGGAACAGCAGTTTGACCGTATTGCGGATATTCGCCTCAAACCCCGCGCAGGCCGTCTTGAAATTCTCCCGGTAGAAAAGCTGATAGTCCCACTGGCCCGCGGGAAACTTGTCTTCGGGATAAATCTTTCGATCCACCAGCGCCAGCATGCTTTCTACCGACAGGCCCTGGGGAATATAGGGCACGCACAGATTGGCTACCCCATGGCAGCGATCAGGGTGCTGCTGGGCGATGGCCCACACCACGGGCGAACCCCAGTCATGGCCCACCCATATGGCTTTTTTCGCACCCAGTGAATCCAGCAGTTCGATCATATCCGCGACGATCTGCTCCAGCGCAAAATCCTCATGTCGCGCATAGGTGCTGGACCGCCCATAGCCGCGCATATCCGGCGCAATGGCGCGAAATCCAAGCCCGGCAAATACCGGCAGCTGATGACGCCACGAAATCGACAGTTCCGGCCATCCGTGCACGAATATAATCGGCGTGGCCTCCGCATTGCCGCAGGACAGATAGAATGTCGTGTGCCGCGCGCTTTTTACGATGTTGTCAAGAACGGGAAAGGTCATGATTTTTTCTCCTGGAATTATTCACTGTCATTCTGAGCGAAGCGAAGAATCCCCCACAACATACCCGGCCCGGGATTCTTCGCAACGCTCAGAATGACAAATATAATTATTTCAACGGCCCCCACCCCTACTCCTTTGCCATGATAGCCCCAACGCGCGCCAGAATATCGTCGCGCATCAGCACGGATACAGGATCGACAAGCTGGTTGACACGCACCATCAGGCGATGCACTTCGGCGTCATCTACCGCCAGCCTGCGCAATGCATAGGTAAATGCCTGCCGCTGCTCAATATCTGCCGGACGCGCGCCCGCAGTTTTGGGAAAGGCAAAGTCCACGACTTCAAGTCCCGACCAGACCTGCGCGGTAAAGCTGGTGGCGGCGCCCAGATATTGCGTGGCAATGTTATCAAGCGCGCCGCTGCCCAGTGCGCGATCTTCCAGCGCTTTCCACAGACACATGGCGTGACAGGAGGCCAGGGTCATGCCCTGACCATAGATCGGGTTAACCTGTGCAATCGCATCGCCCAAAGGCAATAACCGATCCGGGAATTCCGTCAGCAGCTCGTAACGGCGCCATTTTGAGTATGCCGGGACGTAGGACCGGACAGGCCCTATCCGCTTTGCCTTGCTGATCCGGTCATAGATACAGGGATCCGCTAGATTTTTTGCAAACGCCATAAAGCCTTCCGGGTCTTTCGGCGGCGCTTCGTCAAAGCGGCCCGTCATGCTGCACATCCAGCGATTACCCTCGACGGCGAACAGAAAGCCCGAATGGCTGTCCGGCGCTGCGCCATTAATGGCAAAGCACAAGGATGCATCACTCCATCCGTCCGGTATTTCAAAAAATGTGGTGGCATAGGATTCACCGGTGCCGACGACAATTTCATCGATCGGGCCATAGCCATTGGCCTCCAGCATCTCCCTGGCCTGCCCGGCGCGGCCGGAAGCGTCCACCACAAAATCAGCCATCAGTGTTTGGGGGCCGTCGCCTGCAAGCGTCACCGCAATCTGCCCCCCATCATGGCGCCATCCCGTGACGGTAGCGCCATCGCGGATCGTAACCCGGCCATTACGCATCAAAAGTGTGCGCACCGTGCCTTCCAGCAAGGGGCGCGACGTAAATAAACTGGGCAGCCCCAGGTCGCGTTTGGGGAACCATCCGAGCCAGTCATGGGTGCGGAATTCCAGACCAAGCCTGGATATAATCGCGCCATTATCAATAAGATCGGATGTGAAGCCAGGAAATATCTGCTCCAGATTGCGGCGGCCCTGCACCATTAATGTATGCACATGCGCCCCTTGCGCGACACCCGCGCGAACCTCAGCCCCGGCGGGCAAACGGTCTTTGTCCAGCACCACTACTTCGGCAAAATAGCTGGCCAGTACGCCGGCCGCCATCAGCCCGCCCATGCCAGCGCCAATCACAATCGCGCGTTCACCCAATTGCCGTTCTGTTGACATAATTTCCCCGCTAATGTGATGGATTTGGTCAAGTCTTGCTGACTTAACCGTCCCGCATTAGTTACAATGGTATAGATTATCGGGTGATATCAATAAGCAATTGGCAAAGTTTGCGGGACGTCTAATCCGCATTCAGACGGATTGAATTTGATTGGCAAAGTTTGCCATATCCGGTATTATCCACTGTATTTTGTGGAGGATAGAGTGATGCCAACCCGGAACATCAGCCTGACGCCAGAGCAGCACGCCTTTGTCGATAAGGTGGTGAAATCTGGTGAATACCAGAATGCCAGCGAGGCGGTGCGTGATGCGCTGCGCGTATTGCAACAGCGCAGGAGCGAGAACGCGCTGAAACTGAAGGCGCTGCGCATGCAGATCAAGCTTGGCGTGGATGCGCTTGCGCGTGGTGAGTATGCCAGCATTGATGCGGCGGACATTGACGATTATCTTGAATCCCTGACAACAGCCCAGGCCGCAGACGCGCGCTGATCTATGGCGCGATTTTATCTTTCCGGCCCGGCGCAAGCCGACCTTCAGAATATTTTGTCGCTAAGTATTGAACGGCGGGGGGTTGAGGGCAGGCGCCGTTATGCGGCGCTGATCGCTGCGGCGTTACGCGAAGTTGCGTCCAATTCGAGCGGCCCGATGACCCGCGACCGGGGAGATATATTTACGGGCATCCGAAGTTTTCATATCCGGCATGCGCGTGGCGATGTCCCAGGAGAAAAGGTCGCGAGACCGGCGCACATTATCTATTATCGCGCCACGCAACCCGGCGTAGTCGAAATAATCCGTGTCCTGCATGAGCGCATGGAACCCGCCCTGCATATTGGTGACGGCAAGCCATGATATCCCGGTTGCGGATGGTTTGTATGATGTCTATCTGGATGAACTGCGGCAGGCTGGGCATGGCGGCAAGTTAAGCGGACCTGATGCTAATCCGCATCCGCCTTCAGCAATTCCAGCGCCAGCGCATGCATACGCGCATCGCCAGCCGCAATCACCTGTCCCCCCTGATCGGCCGGGCCGCCGCGCCAGTTGGTGATAATGCCGCCCGCCGCCGTAATTATCGGGATCAGGGCCTGAATGTCGTAGGGCTGCAAGGCCGTTTCGATCACCAGATCGATCAGCCCGTGGGCCAGCATCGCGTAGGAATAACAATCACCGCCATAGCGGTGCATGCGGGTATGCGCCGCCACGCGCAGATAAGCGTCATGTTCGGATTTTTTGCCAAAGGCGTCCGGATGCGTGGTGGTCAGCACCGCACCCGCCAGGGTGGCGCAGGCGCGGCTGCGAAGGGGCGTGGACTTTCCATTGCGTGACACGTTCGCGCCCAGACGGCTGCCAGTAAAGCGTTCGCCTGTGAACGGCTGGTCCATGACGCCCAGCAGCGGGGACGCGCCATCATGCAGGCCGATCAGCACCCCCCATTGCGGCACGCCCATGATAAAGGCGCGGGTGCCGTCGATGGGATCGATGCACCAGGTCAGATTGCTGCTGCCCGGCGCATGACCAAACTCTTCGCCCAGAATGCCGTGGCCGGGATATGCCTTCATGATCCGTTCACGGATGATCTGTTCGGCGTCACGGTCAGCGATGGTGACCGGATCAAATTTGCCGTCATTTTTCTTGTTGGCAATATCCAGCGGCGCGCGAAAATGCGGCAGGATAACCGCCCCCGCCGCATCAGCGAGGGTTCCGGCGAAGTCGATCAGTTCACGAAGTTGGGCATCCTGCATGAGTCACTTACCTTCAGCGGCCAACTAAAAAATGTCACCCTGAGCGCAGCGAAGGGTCTCCCTCCGTCTATCTCTGAAACCGGCCGAGGGGGATTCTTCGCTGCGCTCAGAATGACAGTGTGCGGAGAGGATGACAATGTCCGCCATGCGGGACGACAGCGTCTGGTCTTTCGTCAGACAGCCGCTTCCCGGATCGCTTTCTTGCGATTATTAAATTCCAGATAGCGTTTACGCAAGCGGATGGATTTCGGCGTCACTTCCACAAGTTCATCATCCGCTATATACGCAATGGCCTGTTCCAGCGAAAGCAGGCGCGGGTTTTTCAGCTTCACCGCATCGTCCTTGCCCGCCGCGCGGATATTGGTCAGCTGCTTGCCGCGAATGGGGTTCACGTCCAGATCATTTTCGCGGGTGTGTTCGCCAATAATCATGCCTTCATAGACCGGCGTGTTGTGCTCGATGAACATTTCGCCGCGATCCTCCAGATTCCACAGGGCGTAGGCGACCGCCTTGCCGGGACTGTTGGAGATCAGCACCCCCGTGCGCCGCCCCTCAATGACGCCCTTATAGGGTACATAGCCATAAAACGAGCGGTTCATGATGCCGGTGCCGCGGGTGTCGGTAAGGAATTCGCCATGATATCCGATTAGTCCGCGCGACGGGCAATGCAGCGTAATGCGCGTCTTGCCGCCGCCGGACGGGCGCATATCGCGCAACTCCGCCTTGCGGCTCGTCAGTTTCTCGATAACGATGCCGGTATATTCGTCATCCACGTCGACCTGCGCTTCTTCCACCGGCTCCATGCGCTTGCCGGTTTCGGGATCATCGCGGAACAGCACGCGCGGGCGGCTGACCGACAGCTCATAGCCCTCGCGGCGCATGGTCTCGATCAGAACGCCAAGCTGCAATTCACCGCGCCCGGCGACCTCGAAGGCGTCCTTGTCTGCGGTCTCGCGGATATGAATGGCGACATTGCCTTCGGCTTCGCGCATTAGGCGCGCACGGATAACCCGGCTTTGCACCTTGTCCCCATCCTGCCCCGCCAGCGGCGAATCATTGATCGAAAAGGTTACGGCAAGGGTCGGCGGATCAATCGGATTGGCCGGAATGGCGGTTTCCACCTCAAGGGCGCACAGCGTATCGGCAACTGTCGCCTTGCTGAAACCGGCGATGGCGACAATATCGCCTGCATGGGCTTCTTCCACCGCCACACGTTCCAGACCGCGAAACGCCAGCAGCTTGCTGATACGCGCATTTTCAATTTTGGCCCCGTCGCGGCTAATCGCCTTGACCATGCTGTTCGACCGGACCGTGCCGCTTTCGATGCGCCCGGTCAGAATGCGGCCCAGGAACGGATCGGCTTCCAGAATTGTGACCAGCATGGCGAACGGTGCGTCGTCAGACGCATCGATGATTTTTGGTTCCGGCACTTTCTCGATGATCAGATCATAAAGCTCTGTCATGCCCGGCGCGTCACCCTGCGGGCGTTCCGGTTTGGCGCTGGCCCAGCCCTGTTTGGCCGAGGCGAAAAGGTAGGGAAAATCAAGCTGTCCCTCGGTTGCGTCCAGAACGCTGAACAGATCAAATATTTCGTTCAGAACTTCATCCTGGCGGGCGTCGGGCCGGTCGATCTTGTTGATCAGCACAATCGGCCGCAGTCCCAGGGCCAGCGCCTTGGAGGTTACGAATTTTGTCTGCGGCATCGGCCCTTCGGCGGCGTCCACCAGCAGAATGACCCCATCGACCATGGACAGGATGCGTTCGACCTCGCCGCCGAAATCCGCATGGCCGGGGGTGTCGATGATATTGATGCGCACATCCTTCCACAGAACGCTGGTGCACTTGGCCAGGATGGTTATCCCGCGTTCGCGCTCCAGGTCATTGGAATCCATGGCCCTTTCGGCAACCTTTTGATTGGCGCGAAAGGAACCGCTCTGTTGCAGCAGGCGATCCACCAGTGTGGTCTTGCCATGATCGACGTGCGCGATGATGGCGATATTACGTATACGCATGGGAATCCTTGGAATTGCCTGCCGGCCAGATAGCGCAAGCTGGGCGTGCTCTAGCGCACCCAGCCCATAACAGCAAGCTTATACGGGTTTCAGTATGGTTAAGACTGGATTTAACCGAGTTTTAATTTGGCCCGAGGGTCGTAAGCATGCTCGGGCGCCCAGTCCTTGATGAAGGCGCTGAGGGCCGCATCGGGCTTGTCCGGCAGGCGGACCTGAAGCGTTACGATCTGATCGCCACGCGCAACCGCACTGCCTTTAGCGCCTGCTTTGACGCATCCCTTGCCCGCCATGCGCAGTTTACCGCCGGTATTCGCGCCCCTGGCGACATTCAGGGTAACCGGGCCATCAATGGTGGGAACCGCTATTTTAGCCCCCAGCACGGCTTCCTGCAGGCTGACAGGCAGGGTTAGATGAATGTCGTCGCCCTCACGCATAAAAAACGCGTGCGGCAGAATGGTTATTTCGATCAGTACGTCCCCCGCAGGCCCGCCGCCCTGACCCGGTTCGCCCAGACCGCGCAGACGGATCTGCTGGCCCTCCTGGACGCCGGGGGGAATGGTGACATCCAGTGTCTTGCCGTTGGGCAGGGTGACGCGTTCTTTGCCGCCTTTGGCCGCGTCGATAAAGGCCGTGTTCAGCCGGTAACGCACGTCTTCCCCGCGCGCGCGGGCTTGACGGCGGCCCGCGCCGCGCAGACCGCTGAAAAATTCGGCCAGAAAATCATCGTTGACGCCCGCCTCGAAACCGGACGCCCCGCCGCCCGCCCGTTGACCTGCATGGCTGTAGGCGCGCTGCTGGGCGCGCGGGCTGCCGTCGGCATTCAGTTCGCCCCGGTCATACTGCGCCCGCTTTTCGCGATCGGACAGCACTTCATGGGCTGTGGAAATTTCCCTGAATTTATCTGCCTTTTTCTTGTCGCCGGGATGGGTGTCAGGATGGCACAGCTTGGCCTGTTTTCGAAAGGCAGCCTTGATCTCCGCCGCCGAGGCGGTCTTGGGCAGACCCAAAGCTTCATACGGATCACGCATCGTCACTCTGACAGGTTCAGGCGCACAGCCGAATTGGCAATACTGCACTTATATTTGAAGGAATACCCCGTTAATTCTGTATCTGCCAGCTGCCGTCCGGCTGACGGCAGGCCGTCCCATAGCCGCTTTCCTGGCGCCCGCCGACCGTAATGGTTTGCTGGAACTCGCGGCAGGTCTGGTTTGAAGCGGTCTGATAGGCCGGTTGCGGCACAAAGGTGCCCGAATTTCCGGAGTCCGGATTGCGCCACTCAGAACGCTGACCTGATGGATTGCGCTCCAGACTGCTATACATGGTATCCCGCATGGCAAGCTGGTCAGCCTTGTCGAGCGATTTGCCGACTTGCTGTCCTATGCCCGCGCCCAGCAGGGTGCCAACCGCAATCGCGGCCATCTGGCCCTTGCCGTCGCCAATGGCCGAACCCGCCAGCGCGCCGCCAACGGCCCCTAACAAGGTGCCAACCTGCTGCTTCTGACCGGCTTCGGTATCACAGGCTGCCAGTGAGATCACCATAACGCCGCCCATCAGCACACTCAAAATCCGGTTCATTTTTATCCTCTTTACGATTAGTCAAATACGTACACAGGCTGCGGACCTCTGATACGCTTATGCACTCTATATGTAGTGTGGAACGGTTCAATCCAACATAAAAATAGTGATTGTATTCCTACACTGCATTACCGCTGCGCCTGGGGACAGATAAACCGTCAAGCAAGGCGAAAATATGGCGGTAAAACCCTTGTGGGCAGTGTAAAACTATCCGCTGAAGCATTAGCGGGAGGTTAACAGACATGACGGCAAACATTGGTGCTGACAATGCCCAGGGCGACCCCAATGCCGGGCCCATCGATTTAAGGGATCCCTTCGTTCTGTTCGGAACCTGGTTTGCGGAAGCAGCTGCAAAGGAATCCGCGCCGAACGCCATGTCGCTGGCGACGGCGGGTGACGACGGCTGGCCCGATCTGCGCATGGTGCTGATGAATGGTTTTGATGGGGAAGACGTACCGGACGATCAGCGGGGCTTTTTGTTCTTTACCAATATGGGCAGCGCCAAGGCGCAGCAGATTGAGGAAAATTCCAGTGTTTCACTGTGCTTTCACTGGAAAAGCCTGAACCGGCAGGTGCGCATCATGGGCGAGGCGTCGCGCGTATCGGATGCGGAAGCCGATGAATATTTCGCCACCCGCCCGCGCAATGCGCAGATCGGCGCCTGGGCGTCGTTTCAGT
Organism: Alphaproteobacteria bacterium; assembly: GCA_040081735.1. GTDB lineage: Bacteria > Pseudomonadota > Alphaproteobacteria > UBA11222 > UBA11222 > UBA11222. The sequence goes on from JBEBFX010000021.1 coordinate 23,615, forward strand.
CCGAAGCGCTGGAAAGCCGTGCGGTGCTGGAACGCCGGGTAGACGAATTTACAGCGCAATTTCCTGATATTGTGCCACGCCCGGAATTCTGGTCCGGGTTTCGTATTGTGCCCATTGGCATCGAGTTCTGGCGTGACCGCTATTTTCGTTTGCACGACCGGTTTTTGTTTACGCGCTCATCCCCGGATGCGCCCTGGACCTGCGGACTGCTTTACCCGTAGCGCCATTTCCACTATTGTTATCGCCACATGAGTTTATTTCAATCAAACTTTGCGTTACGCGCCGCGCCCCCGCGCGCCGCCCATTTAATGCGGCTGGCGACCTACGCATCTGTAGGCGTCGCGGCAACATTGATTGCCGCCAAAACCGGTGCGCTCTACAGCACCGGAGCCGCAGTCATATTGGCGACACTGATCGATTCCATACTGGATGGGGCGGCGTCGTTGCTCAATCTGTTTGCCGTGCGCCATTCCCTGCAACCCGCCGATGAAGAACACCGCTTTGGCCACGGCAAGGCGGAAGCCCTGGCGGGACTTGGCCAGGCGGCGTTCATAGGCGGCTCGGCTGTATTTCTGGGCTTTGAATCGGTTCAGCGGGTGCTCGATCCGCATCCGGTTGCCCATAGCGATATCGGCATTGCCGTCACTGTATTTGCCCTGATCCTGACGATATGCCTGGTTGCTTTTCAGCGTTATGTCAGCCGCGCCAGCGGGTCGATTGCGGTCAGCGCCGATGCAGTGCATTACGCCAGCGATGTCGCGCTGAACCTCGGGGTAATCGCCGGGCTGCTGATGAGCGGGCGCTTTGGGCTTAAATTTGCAGATCCTCTGATTGCCCTGCTGATCGCGGGCTGGATTGGCTATAGCGCCGTTCAAATTTTCCGCGCGTCTTACGATCAAATCATGGACCGCGAATTACCAGATGAAGACCGCCATAAAGTACGTGAAATTGCCCTGGCCCATGAAGGGGTCGTGTCCATTCACGATGTGCGTTCGCGGCTGGCGGGCACGACGCCGTTCATCCAGCTGCATCTGGAAATGCAGCCTGACATGACCCTGCATGCCGCCCACCTGATTGCCGACGCTGTGGAAGCAAAGGTGAAGGCGGCATTTCCCGGCGCCGAGGTGATCATTCATCAGGACCCGGCAGGGTTTGAAAAAAACCCGGCGTTTCATGACTGACGCCCCGGAAGAATGGCGGGAGACTGCCATTTTTCTGTCAACGCCGGACGCCTATGGCCAGCCGGACCCGGTGCAGGTGATCGACACATCGATCTCCAGGGTGTTTTTGGCCGGCGCCTGCGCCTATAAAATCAAAAAACCCGTCAAGCTGGTTTTTCTCGATTTTTCGACAGCCGATTTACGCCGCGAGGATTGCGTGCGCGAAGTTGCGCTGAACCGCCGCACAGCGCCCTCGATCTATCTTGGGGCTATCGCGATTACGCGCGAGGCGGACGGCCGTCTGGCCCTTGACGGCAAGGGCGCCGCCGTGGAATGGGCGGTGCAGATGCAGCGCTTTGATAATGAGGCGCTGCTTGATCATATGGCGTCCCATGGCGGATTGACCCACGCGCTGATCGCCCGGCTGGCGCGCAACATTGCCGTATTTCACGCTGCGATCCCGCCGGAATATGATGCGGGCGGCGTGGAAAATTTCCGCCGCACCCTGCTGAACAACGATGCAGAATACCGGAATTTTCCGGCTGAGATATTTCCCGCGGCAGCCATCCACGCGCTGGGTGAGGCAAGCCTTGCAGCGTTGGACGCGCAGGCAATTCTGATGAACGCCCGCAAAGCGGCGGGGTGGGTGCGCCATTGCCACGGCGATCTGCATCTGGCGAATATTTTCTGCCTCGACGGCGAGCCAACGCCTTTTGACTGTATTGAATTCAGCGATGCTATTGCAAAGATTGACGTGCTGTACGATCTTGCGTTTCTGTTGATGGACCTGTGGCGGCGGGGTCTCAAATCGCTCGCCAATCACTGTCTCAATCAATATTTCGCCCATCTGACGCCAGACAGCGCCTGGGCCTGTATCGAGGGCATGGCCCTGCTGCCGCTGTTTCTCTCAACCCGGGCGGGGGTGCGCGCCTTTGTCATGGCGCGCACATCCCTGTCACAACCGGACAATGCGCAGCTGATCCCGGAGGCGCGCGATTTCTTTACTCTGGCGCACGGTTTTCTGCGCCCGGCGCCGCCACAGATGATTGCCGTCAGCGGCTTTTCGGGCAGCGGCAAATCAGTGCTGGCCCGCGCGCTGGCGCCCGCCATAGGCGTCCCCCCAGGCGCGCTGATTTTGCGCAGTGATGAAATCCGCAAACAGCTTGCGGGCGTCCCCTTATTGGCGCCCCTGCCATCCGCCGCCTACACCCCTGAAAGCAGCGCGCGGGTCTATGGCAGTATTCTTGAGCGCGCGCGGACTGCGCTGCGGGCCGGTCATAGTGTCATTGCCGACGCCGTCTATGCGCGGCCTGAGGAACGCGCGGCTATAGGGGCTGTTGCAGTGGATATTGGCGCGCCTTTTCAGGGCTTGTGGCTGGATGCGCCGCCTGAGTTATTATCAAGCCGCGTTGGCGCCCGCAGCGGCGACGCGTCTGACGCCAACCCTGAAATTGTGCGCCAGCAACTGGGGTATGACATCGGCGCTATTGACTGGCCGCGGATAGACGCTTCCGGCTCGCCACAAACTACCGTTGCGAACGCCCGCAAACAACTTGGCCAAGGGACTGGCCTTAGCGCTTGAACCTTTACGGACGGTTCACTAGGCTGTCGCGAAGACAATAAGAGACTCTGCCTTTACGGTGTAATTAATGGGGGAAACGAAGATGCGTTCAATCTTGATGAGCATAGCGCTGGGTTTATCGGCAAGCGCGGTTGGGCTGACGCCTGCCCTGGCGCAACAACAGGATTTCTCCAAAGTCGAGGTCGTCACCACCAAACTCAATGACACGCTGTATATGCTGAGGGGTGCAGGCGGGAATATTGGCGTGTCAGCCGGAGACGATGGCGTCTATCTGATTGATGATGAGTGGGCCCCCCTGTCGCAAAAAGTGCAGGCTGCCGTAAAGGCAATTTCGGACAAGCCAGTCAGATATGTCGTCAACACCCACTGGCATAGCGACCATACCGGCGGCAACGAAAATTTCGGCAAGGCCGGGGCCACGGTCATCGCCCATGACGCCGTGCGCGCCCGTATGAGCAAGGAACAGAATATCGCGCTGTTTAAAATGACGGTTCCGGCGGCGCCCCCGGCGGCCCTGCCGGTAATCACGTTTTCAGACAAGGCGTCGCTGCATCTGAATGGCGAGACGGTGAACATTCAGCATGTTGCGCCCGCCCATACGGATGGGGACGCCGTCATTCACTGGCCGGCGTCCAATATCATTCATACCGGCGACACCTTCGTCAACGGCATGTTTCCGTTTGTTGACGTCAGTTCCGGCGGCACGCTGAACGGCTTGATCAAGGCCTCGGAATCCGTGTTGGCGCTGGCCGATGACAACACCAGACTCATTCCCGGCCAT
>JBEBFX010000158.1:0-7648 GCA_040081735.1 Alphaproteobacteria bacterium
CCCCCGCGCAACCTAGCCCCACGGCGCAAATTTTTCAAGTAAAGGCTTATGGCGGCGGCGAGCCTGCCGCTGCTGAACGCGCCAGCAACGCCGCAGCCATTTCCTCATCCGCCCGGGCGCGGGCTGCTTCGCCCATTTGCCGCAATAATACGGCCCGCGCGGAATAGGCCCCGGGCCTGTCCGGTTCTATTTTAATAGCGGCGTCGAGATTATCCAGCGCCTCGGACCTGCGGCCTTGCGCCATATAGGCCTGGCCCCTGGCCAGCAGGGCGTCAGCTGAGCCTGGCGACACACGCAGCGCATGATTGAAGTCGATTTCCGCCAGCCTGTATTCGCCCGCGCCCGCACGCAGCCGCCCCCGGCCGGTCAACCCGCCTGCATCATCTGGAAAGGCCTCCAGAACATGTTCATAATCACGAAGCGCAGCGCCAGGATTGCCGGACAGGGCATAAGCCCTGGCGCGGCTGCGGTACAGGTCCAGATCCAGAGGAAACCGCCCAGCCAGCACATCCAGATCTGTCAGCGCCGCAGATAAATCTCCAAGCCGGATATTCGCCATGCTGCGATCATATCTGGCCTCGCGGCTATCCGGCTGCTGCTTCAACGCCGTGTTATAATCGGAGATCGCTTCCGGCAACAAACCCAAAAGCGCCCGCACAGTTCCCCGGTTGATATAGGCCGCCGTCTGTATTGGCTCCTGCCCGATGACAAAATCATAATCCTTTAGCGCCTCCTTCAGCCTCCCTGTCTGGCGGTACGCATTGGCGCGATGATAGGCGATATCGGCTCGCCCGCCGGTCAGCCGCCAGGCCTCGTTCAAATCCTGGATCGCCTGACGGGGCCGCCCGATCAGGACATAAATGCGTCCGCGCGCGTAAAACGCATCCGGGGCGACGGGATTAAAATTCAGCGCGGATTCCAGATCCTGAATCGCGCCCAGATAATCAGCCCCGCGCGCCCGGACCACAGCCCGGTTGACCAGGGCCCCCGCCGACACCGGATAAAACAGATATTCCGGGCTAATGCCTTCAATGGGGCCGTCAAAATCACCCCGCACCGGATACACAAGGACGCGGGAGTGCAAAGGCGCATTTACCCTTGCGTCACGCAGCGATATCCCCGCCCCGCCCCGGGCGCAATCGGCGTAGAACAGATCCGTTTTCAGATCTTCACCCGCACACGCACCGCGCAGGGGAGCCGGCGCATCGCAGCCCGTAAGCAGGGCGCCAAGCATCAGAATTATAATTCGTCCTGCATGCATTGCGTGCCGTCCCTAATGCACAGCCTCAAATTTCAGGAACCTTTATCCCGTTCTGGCGGCAGGCGGCGATCAATGTGGCGCGCAGCAGACAGGCAATCGTCATCGGCCCCACACCGCCGGGCACCGGCGTTATCGCGCCCGCAAACTCAAGGGCTTCCGCAAGGCAGACATCCCCCACAAGCCGGGTTTTGCCTTCGCCTTTTTCAGGCGCCGCCAAACGATTCACACCCACATCAATGACCGTGGCGCCGGGCTTGATCCAGCTGCCGCGAACAAGTTCCGGCTTGCCCACGGCCGCAATCAGAATATCGGCGCGGCGGCAAACGCCGGCCAGATCGCGGGTGCGCGAATGGGCAATGGTGACCGTGCAATTTTCCCGCAATAATAATTGCGCCACCGGCTTGCCGACAATATTGGAGCGCCCGACGACCACGGCCTCAAGCCCCGAAAGATCAGGCCCGCGCACCTGCTTGATCAGCAGAATGCAGCCCACCGGCGTGCAAGGGGCAGGGCCATCGATGCCGCTTGCCAGCAGGCCCGCATTGATCAGATGGATGCCGTCTGCGTCCTTGGCAGGATCAATGGCCCTCAGCACTTCGGGTTCGGAGAGGTGTCCCGGCAGCGGCAACTGCACCAGAAATCCGTGTACAGATGGGTCATCGTTAAAGGCGCGCACCGCGGATAAAACATCCGCAAGGCTGGCATCCGCCGGCAATCTGGCCTCAAAACTGCGCATGCCCGCCTCCGCCGCCTGCACGCCCTTGTTGCGCACATAGATCTGGCTGGCCGGATCATCCCCCGCCAGCACGACGCCGAGCCCCGGCGTCAGCCCGTGCACACGCTTCAACACCTCCACTTCCCGCGCGATTTGTTTGCGCAGGTCTTGCGCATAGGCTTTGCCGTCAATGATACGGGCCATGGCCATTATTCCCTTCTCCTCACGCATTCAGCAGCGCCAGCAGCGCCGCCGGATCACCGGTAATCAGCACGATCTTGTTGCGGCTTTTCGTCCCGGTTTTGATGCTCAATTGCGTTTTTGGCAATCGCCATGCACTGGCCAGAATATCCAGCAGGGCCTCATTCGCATTGCCTTTTTCGGGTGCCGCCGTGACCCGCACCTTCAGAACGCCCGTCCCGTCTGATCGCACAATCACCCCTTCAACAAGGTTATGCCGCGCCTTTGGAATAAGCCGAACCGAAACCTGCACCCCGTTGCTTACCGGCAAAAAAGGTGAGGGCGTTTGCAAGGCCCTCTGCGCCCCACGTTCAGACAATCACCATGCGCGCCAGATCATACAGAAGCTTTTGTAAAAACATGATCCCCAGCAGCAGCAGCACCGGCGATATGTCGATGCCGCCCAGGTCAGGCAGTATCCGGCGTATCGGGCGCAAGGCCGGTTCGGTCAGGCGAAACGTAAAATCCAGCGTCATGGCGACAATCCGGTTGCGGGTATTGACGACTTCAAAGGCGACCAGCCAGCTTAACACCGCGCCAATGATGATCACCCACCAGTAAAGGTTCAGAAGTTCGTTGATTAACCAGAAAACTGCTTGCATGCTGCGCCCGATCCCGCCGATTGCCCGGAACATAATGGTTTCAGGTTGAACCGGGGGTTCAGGCCATGCCCATGCTGCTCTGGTCAACATGTACCCGCGCCCAGCGCGTCATGCAAGTGCGGAACTCGGCGGATGGCTTGACACGTGGCGCGCGCGACCCTACAAAACCCTCCCAGGCCGTTATCTGGGGGCGCCGCAGGCGCCTGACAGGATAATCCGGTACGGGGCTGTAGCTCAGTTGGGAGAGCGCGTCGTTCGCAATGACGAGGTCAGCGGTTCGATCCCGCTCAGCTCCACCAGATTCCGCTCCCCTTTTGACCGGCTGGTGCAGAAAAGATTCGGTAATGCGCAATCTGACATAGCTAAACGCACACCGGGACTTCACAATCAAAAACCAACATGCGCTTCATCGCAAGAATTAACTTCAAAGCCGCCGCCCCGCAGACGCAGTGCGCGAAGGGGGGCGGGTTAGTCAATCTGGCACATACGGCCCCGGCACAATAAAGCGGCCCGCCACGGTTTTCAACGCGCCGTTCACGGAACCCATGCACGCAGCGCGCAGTGCGATCAGAAAGCTTCCGCCGACCGTCTGGCGCCAGAACCAATCATCGATCTGACTACTTGATGGCGCAGGCCCGGCGGCCTGGGCCGCCTCCCCGTAATAGGCCTTGAGGTCGTCAGCAAGGAACCGCAGAGCGAGCGCCGGCGACGCATGGGCGGCTGTGTGAGGAAGAGCCCCGGTCATGAATGCCGCAGCAAAGCCTGGCCATTCCTCTGGCGGCTGTCCAGAAACGCCTACCGATGTGCGCCCGAAGCGGCGCCGCGCCTGTTGCCAGATGGGGCGTAACTGCGCCATCTCGCTGGCCAGATCCAGGGCCCAGGCGGCGCTATCGCGCACGTGATCGCCGCCGCCTGCCGTAATGACTGGCGGCCGCCACTCCGGCCTGTCGCGCGCGCCAGGCGCATCATCCGGAAAATCCTCCAGGATGACCGGCCCATCCCCGCGTTCCAGCAGCGCCAGCGCCTGTAACAATACACTGCGCTGGAACGCCGGATCGTTTGGCTCGCCAAGCGGGCGGCCCAGTTCAAAAGGCACGAACACGCTTCGCGGCGGCTGCACCTTCTCAAGATGCGGACGGATCAAGCCGATCACCACCGTCGGCGCCCCTCTTGATTCCAGCATATGGGCAAGCCCGCTCACGGCGCGCGTGCACAAGGGTCAAACAGGGCAGAGCAGAACGCCATCAACTGCATCCAGCCGCAGTTCCTCGGCCAATTGATCAGCTGTCTCTGTCAGTTCGAGCGGATCGGTCGAACCCAGGAATGAATAGTGCGTGTCCGCGACAGAGCCAATAATCCCTTCCGCCGCCAGCTCTCGCAGCCGGCCGATTGGAAAAACAACATTCAGATCGGTTTGGAACCCGTGCCGGTCGAAGCTTACCGACACATGGCTCATAACAAAATCCCCCGCATCAAGGGAGCCCGGCAGCCGGCGAAACTCGGTGGAGCCCGCTGCAAACGGCGGCTCCCTGCGGGAATGGAGCGCCGCCGAACTGATGATAGCGACCCGGCGCCGCGCCAGCGGCGGGCCATTTACAAACGGGCGGGTGTCGAAAGCCGGACATTCCAGCTGATGCACAAACTGCTGCAACTGCCCGGAGAGATCTTCTATATGGGCCATAACGCCTTTGTCCCTTCGGTTGTTTTATTCTGCAATTTCATCATACCCAATGCTATTGGCGAATCTAGCGCTGTTTGCGCCGTGGGAAACGTGTCCGAACTTTTATCCAGTCATACAGATCCCCTTATGGCCGGGCAGGAATGACGGCAGCCATTCCTTTAAACCCCATTCAGTCTAATTCCTGTTGATGAGCACCGTCTCGACGTGATGGTCCTTCATGGCTTCAACGGCAAACTGGTAGGCGCCGTCGTGAATGACATCTCCCTCGACCGGGATGCGTTCCAGACGGCTCATGAACAGGCCAGACAATGTATTCACATTCATGGGGCTGGCTGGCACGAAGCCGGTTGCCCGCTCGACATCCGCCAGCGAAGCCAGGCCATGGGCTTTCCATCCGGCGGCCATTTCGATAATGGGAAATTCCGAAACATTCTCGTCGGTTTCGTCTGCTATCTCGCCGACAATTTCTTCCAGCAGATCTTCAATCGTCACCAGGCCCACAAAGGTTCCGTATTCATCCACGATGCAGGCCATATGCGCTTTCTCGGACCGCATCATGTCAAACAGCGCAGCAACCCTGAGAGCTTGCGTAACCACCAGCGGTTCTCTGATATAGGCCTTGAGATCCTTCCACGGCGCGTTGTTGCCGGACAACAGGACGTCGACAATATCCTTCATGAGAATCATGCCCACAAGGCTGTCGCCGCTGCCGTCGACGACAGGAAACCGCGAATGGCGCGTCTCCTTCATGGTGGCCCGATTTGACTCCGGCGGCTGGTCCATCCGCAGCAGATCACATTGCATGCGCGGGATCATGACGTGCGCCACAGTGCGTTCGTTAAAGCGGAACAGGTTCTGGATCATCTCTGCCGTATCCTGGCCCAGTTCGCCGTGCTCGGCGGAGGTATTCACCAGTCCCCGGAATTCCGTATTGGTGAGAACTTCGCCATGGGTCGCCTCCTCCACCCCAAACAGGCGCAGCAGCCTGCGCGAGGCCCAGTTGAGCGCCCAGTGCAGGGGATAGGACAGAATGTAGAATATGCGCAGCGGTATGACACAGAACAGCGAAAGGGCTTCGGGCTTGCGGATGGCGAACGTCTTGGGAACCTGCTCGCCCACCACAATATGCAGTGAAGAGAAAATCGTGAACCCCAGCAGGAAAGAAATCGTGTGCAGCACCGACGAACCAAGCGCGAATGGCCGCAAAAAAGGCTCGATCAATGCAGCCACCGCAGGCTCCCCCACCCAGCCAAGGCCCAGCGAGGCCATGGTAATGCCAAGCTGACAGGCGGCAAGATAGGCCTCCAGTTCGCCCTGTATTTTGAGCGTCAGTTTAGCGGCGAACCCGCCCGCGCTGGCCAGACTTTCAATCCGGAACCCCCGGGCTTTCACCAATGCAAACTCGGCGGCGACAAAAAAAGCGTTGGCCGCCAGCAGCAGTATGACGGCGACGAGGCTTATCGAAATCTCTTCATTGGTCAGCATTACAGGTTTCCTCCGGCGCAGCCTGACTGCACCGTTCCTTGAGCAGCTTAGCATCAAAACCGGCGCAACGGGACAGGCCCGTCTGTCATGGCCAGACCATGTTCGGATCAGAAGGAATCGCCCCAGGCGGCGGCGCGGAAGAATTCCGTTCCAACGGCTGAGCTATTTGGCTAGCATCTGCCAGGATATCAGGATTACCGGGACAGGCCGGCTAAATCAGGGGGACAAGGCATGGGCGATCTGACGGGCGTTCCAGTGGAGGAACAGGGTTTTGTCTTAGCCGCCCGCCGGCTTGCCCCGAAAATTCAGGCGCGCGCGGCGGAGTTTGAACTTGAACGCCGCCTGCCCCAGGATTTGGCCCGGGATATGGCCATGGCAGGTCTGCACAAGATCGCCGCGCCCAAATATGCGGGCGGCAGCGAGTGTCATCCGCTAACCCAGATCAGTGTCATCGAAGCCATCGCCCAGGCCGACGGGTCGGCGGGCTGGAACCTGATGATCGGCGTCGAGGTTCAGGGGTTCGCGGCGGCGGCGTTCCCGCCGGAGCTGGCGCAGCGCTATTTCGGCGCGCCCGGAACCATTATCGCCGGCGCGCTCAACCCGATGGGCCGGGCCGAACCGGTATCCGGCGGCCTGCGGCTCAGCGGGCGCTGGCCGATGGCGAGCGGCTGCCAGAACGCCGATTATTTCTGGGGCCAGGCTTTGGTGATGGACGGCGCAATACCGGCGCGGCGCGAGAACGGCGCCCCGGTATTGCGCGAACTGCTGATCCCCATGGCCGAGATGGAAGTGCTCGGCAACTGGCACGCCAACGGCCTGCGCGGGTCAGGCAGCCACGACGTGCAGGCAACCAACATTACCGTGCCCGGCGAGCGGATCACCAGAGTGACCGAGCAATTGCCGTTCGCAGGCAGCACCCTGTTCCGTTTTCCAACGTTCAGCCGCCTGGCCTACAACAAGGCTGCGGTTGCGGCCGGCATCGCCCGCGCCGCAATCAATCATTTCAAGACGCTTGCGACAGAGAAAAAGCCGCGCTCGTCAAAAGACCTGCTGTGCGAGCGCGGCGACGCCCAGCGCGCCATAGCCGACGCTGAAACACAGTTGCGTTCGGGCCGCGCCTTCATGTTCGAGGCGGTGTCACACATGTGGGATCTGGTCGCTGCAGGAGAACCGGCCGGGGCGGAACCCCGCGCCCTGGTGCTGCTTTCCTGCATCAACGCGGTGCAAGGCGCCTGCCGCGCCGTCGACGGCCTGTATGCGGCGGCGGGCGCCAGCGTGGTCTACGCGGACAGCGCGCTTGGCCGCTGCCACCGCGACGTGCACATCGTGCCGCAGCATATCACCGTGTCACAGCAATGGACCGAGGCGGCGGGCCGCATGCTGCTGGGCCTGCAATCCGACGCGGCGATCCTGTGATAATGCGCCGCACCAGCCCTTGATTTTAGTGGTGCACCTGTTTAGTCCCTCCGTAAATGGCTATATCTTACGCCATCATACTGTGGGACTAAATACCTGGCAGGCTGCTGAAAAACCCGGAATTGTCATCCTGATGGCGCGCAGCGACGGAAGGATCTCCAGCGTTTATGGCGCCTCTGAGATCCTTCGCTCTCGCCGCGCAAGCGCTGGCGCAGCGGGTCGCTCAGGATGACAAAAAGAAAGGTTTT
>JBEBFX010000302.1:0-1925 GCA_040081735.1 Alphaproteobacteria bacterium
GGTGCCGCCCGCGACACCGGCCGTCGCGCGCGACTGAATGGTGGACACCCCGATTTTTGCATAGCTAATCGCATGAAAGACGGCGGAAAATCCGTCGATTTCCTTTTCATAAACCGAATGAAACGCTTCCGGCGTCACATCCCGTCCCGTCAAACCCGTGCCGCCAGTTGAAATCACGGCGTCAATCCCCGGGTCCAGGATCCAGCGCCGCAATTGCGCAACGATTAAATCCTGATCATCCCTGACGATTTCACGCGCCGCCAGATGATGGCCCGCCGCCAGAATGCGCGCCGCCAGTATGTCGCCGGATGTATCATCCGCACGGCTGCGCGTATCCGAAACCGTCATCAGAGCGATAGAAACGGGAATGAATTCCCTGCTTTCATCCAGTTCTGGCATGTGAGCAATCCCATCAAAAGATCATATCGCCAGTGAGGCGCGCGGGATTATAATTGCGGCCAGCTACCCTCGGCAACCGCATCCAGAGAATTCCCCGGAACGCCCATCCGGTTCTGATAAATCCAGAAATCAGCCAAAACGCCCGTCACATATTGGCGTGTTCTGGCATAGGGCAGGCTTTCCAGAAATAATAAGGTATCCATCTTGTCAGAACGCTGCTGCCAGTTTTCAACAATAGCAGGACCGGCATTATAGGAGGCGATCAGCGAGAACAAATCACTCCTCCCCGTCTTGTCCGCCAGATATTTGAGATAATATTGCCCGAGCATCAGGTTGTATTCCGGATCAAACAGCTGATCACGTGAGGCGCTTGGCAGGCCTTTGGCGCGCGAAACAAACTTGGCGGTCGCCGGCATCAGTTGCATTAACCCACGGGCGCCGCCCCTGCCCTCGGCCGACGCGACAAAATTACTTTCCTTCCGCGTGATGGCATACAGCAAGGCTGCATCCACCTTAAAACCGCCATGCGGTCGCCAGTCAGGCAGCGGATATAATCCCGCCATCCAGATATTACCATTGCTGCGCGCCGTCTCGGCAATGCGGATCAGGCTCTGGGGTAATTTGAGAGCCCCGGCCACCGCCAGCAGACGTTCATCACTTTCAGGCCCCAGGCGGTTGTGCAGCAGCTGCATTTCCTTATCTGCCCATCCGGTCTGTCCCGCCTCGCGCAGCGCCAGCACGCGCCCAAAGCCAGGCTGGCGCTTTAGCGCAGCGACATCAACAGACGTCAATTCAGGCAATGACCAGTCAAAGGGCAGTTCCTTTCCCAATTGCCTGTACGCCAGCATACCATACAGCGTATGCGGATAACGCGCAGCAACCTCAAGATACTGGTTGACCTTTTGCGGCTGGCGAACGGCCAGATTGGCGCGTGCCGCCCAATAGGCCGCCGCGGTGAGCGCGGCCTGACCGGCATAGGGAGACTGCCCGTCCGCCATTGCCGAAAAATGAATAACGGACTGATCGATACGCCCAAGCCGCCAGGCGGCAAGGCCGGCGGTCCAGTGCGCCTCTGGAACGATTCTTCCATTTCGCGTGGCCGCCTCCGAGGCAAGCTGAAGGGCATCCTCATCCCGACCTGCAGCGAAATAGGATTCCGCTATGGCCTGGCGTTCCATGTCAACTTCTACCGCATCCAACCGCCGGGCAACATCACTGCTCTGCAGATAGGCGTAAGCGGCGTCGGGATCGGATTTTTTGAGCAACCCTTTCAGACGCAGATGGATAACGGCAAGCTGCTGAACAGCCGCCCTGGAACGTAACGCCGGAGAACGATACTCCTTTATTACTTCATGCTCCGTTCCCGAACGGACGGCAACCAGTACCGGCCTGTGCGGTGGCGGCGCGCCAGCCGTACGTTTATGCATGGCCAAGGCGTAAATCCGCGGCGCCTGCGGGTAATCAGCGTACAAATCAAGCCACTGGTGCAGATCATTATAGCTGGAATGATAGGCGGTGGGATGCAG
>JBEBFX010000159.1:0-7614 GCA_040081735.1 Alphaproteobacteria bacterium
CGGTGAAGCTGTCGAATTAGTAATAGAGGACGGCGCCCTGGTCATCCGCCCCGCGCGCCGACGTTACACTCTGGAGGAACTTGTGGCCGGTATTACCCCCTTCAATCAACCGGAAATTATCGAGTTTTCGCCAGTGGGCGAGGAATTGCTTTGAACCCATTGCTCAATCGGGGTGATTTAGTCTGGCTAGATTTTGACCCGCAAGCGGGGCGCGAACAGGCCGGAAGACGCCCCGCACTGGTTCTTTCGGGACATATTTATCACGAAAAATCAGTGCTGGCTTTGGTCTGCCCGATTACCTCTAATATCAGCCCTTATCCGTTTAAGGTCATTCTGCCGGAAGGTGCGCTGGTCACAGGTGCGATACTGGCGGACCAAGTAAAGAGCATAGATCGCACTGCCCGCCATTTAAGTATTATCGGTTCCGCGCCGGAACAGGTGGTGGCGGAAGTGCAGGCGAAACTCGCCGCCCTGTTGGGTATTAGTTGACTTTACCGGACTGCACGCTAATGTGCGGCCTCTCTACACCCCTTAAATCCATGTTATCCGGAGCGTCGCCCCATGGCTAAAACCGCCACCATCAAGATCAAACTCGAAAGCACTGCGGGCACGGGCTTTTTCTATGTGACCAAGAAAAACTCGCGCACCATGACCGAAAAGATGAAGGTCATGAAGTACGACCCGGTGGCGCGCAAACACGTGGAATTCAAGGAAACAAAGATTAAATAACTTTGGCGGCGCTGCGCCTGCGTCTGGGCGCTTGTATTTTTCCCTGAGCTCAGTTAAACACCCCCTTCTTTCGGGTGGTCCGGCCTGGTGGGCATGCCGTGGCGACCCTTGCATAACGATAATCGGTTAAGCGCCCCGCGCGCTGGAAAGTGAGAAGAAAATGCCCAAAATGAAGACCAAGAGTGGCGCCAAAAAGCGGTTCCACTTAACCGCCAGCGGCAAGGTGAGCCGCGCCCAGGCCGGTAAACGGCATGGCATGATCAAGCGCTCCAACAGTCAGATCCGCAAATTGCGCGGCACCACATTGCTGTGTGACGCCGACGCCAAGCGGGTCAAAAAATATTTCATGCCTAACGGTTAAGGGGTGCTGACATGGCTCGCGTAAAACGGGGCGTTACTGCACACGCCCGGCACAAGAAGATAACAGACGCCGCAACCGGTTATTACGGCCGGCGCAAGAATGTGTTTCGCGCCGCCGTGCAGGCGGTCGAACGCTCGATGCTGTATGCCTATCGTGACCGGCGCCAGCGCAAGCGCCAGTTCCGGGCATTATGGATTCAGCGCATCAATGCCGGTGTGCGTGAACACGGCCTGACCTATGGACGATTTATCAATGGCCTCACTCTCGCGGGCGTTGAGGTTGATCGCAAGGTGCTTGCCGATCTCGCCATCCGCGAGCCTGAGGCCTTCAAAGCCCTGGTGGAAACGGCGCGCACCGCGCTGGGCTGAACGCAGCTGATTTTACCGGGGCCATACTGGCTTCCTGAATAGTGTGATACGTTTGAAAGGGAGCCCGGATTTTCGGCTCCCTTTTCTTTTGGTTTGAGGACGGATCATGAGCGATATCGAAGCGCGGACACGCGAAATGCTGCTGGCGGTGGCCGATGCATCTGACATTGCGGCGCTTGAGACTGTGCGTATTTCAGTTCTGGGTAAAAAGGGCGTGCTGACAGAGCTGATGAAAGGCCTCGGCGCCATGAGCGCGGAGGAGCGCAAGGTCATGGGGCCTGCGCTTAACGGCGCCAAAGACCAGGTGAGCGCGGCCATCGCCACCCGCGCCCAGGCCCTGAATGCGGCCGCCCTTGATGCGCGTCTGGCGCAGGAGCGCATTGATGTCACACTGCCCCCGCGCCCGGAAATTCGCGGCGCCCTTCATCCGGTCAGCCAGGTCATCGACGAAGTGATTGCGATTTTTGGCGATATGGGATTCTCCGTCGCCGAAGGGCCAGATATCGAAAGTGATTTTTATAATTTTACCGCGCTGAATATTCCGCCCGAACATCCGGCGCGCCAGATGCACGACACATTTTATTTCAATGAAAAGCCTGGCGGCGAGCGGCTGCTGTTGCGCACCCACACGTCGCCCGTGCAAATCCGCACCATGGAAACGTCAAAACCGCCGCTGCGCATCATTGCGCCGGGGCGCACCTACCGCTGCGACAGCGATATGACCCACACGCCGATGTTTCATCAGGTCGAAGGCCTGGTCATCGATGAGACCGCCCATATGGGGCACCTCAAGGGCTGCCTGACTGAATTCTGCAAGGCGTTTTTTGAGGTGGATGATGTGCGCATGCGGTTTCGGCCCAGCCATTTCCCATTCACCGAACCAAGTGCTGAAGTGGATATCGGCTGCCGCCGCAGCGGCGGTGAACTGCGCATCGGTGAAGGCGATGACTGGCTTGAAATTCTGGGCTGCGGCATGGTGCATCCCAAGGTGCTGCGTCATGGCGGCATTGATCCGGAAAAATATCAGGGCTTTGCCTTCGGCATGGGCATCGACAGGCTGGCCATGCTGAAATATGGCATTCCCGATTTGCGGGACTTTTTCGAAGCCGATCTGCGCTGGCTGCGCCATTACGGCTTTGCCGCCCTCGACATCCCAAGTCTTGCGGGAGGACTTAGCCGATGAAGTTCACCCTTTCGTGGCTGCGCGAACATCTGGAAACGAATGCAGGCATTAATGAGATCGCGGAAAAGTTGACAGCGATCGGGCTGGAAGTAGAGAGCGTGCAGGATCGCGGGGCGGCGCTGGCGGCCTTCACTGTGGCAAAAGTGATTTCGGCGGAACAGCATCCCAATGCGGACCGCCTGAAGCTGTGCATTGTCGATACGGGACGCGAACAATTACAGGTCGTATGCGGCGCGCCCAATGCGCGCGTCGGTCTTGTGGGTGTTTTTGCGCCCGCCGGCGCGACCATCCCGGCCAGCGGCATGGTGCTGAAAGCCAGTAAAATTCGCGGCGCCGATTCCAATGGCATGCTGTGCTCGGCCAGCGAGCTTGGCGTTTCAGACGATCATGAAGGCATTATCGAATTGCCGGCGGATACACCGCTGGGCGCCCCGGTTGCGCAGGTCATGGGGCTGGATGATCCGATGATTGATGTGTCGATTACGCCCAACCGGCCCGATTGTCTTGGCGTGCATGGCATTGCCCGCGATCTCGCGGCGGCGGGCGCGGGCATGCTGAAATCCGGCGCGGTTGAAGCCGTGCAGGGATATGGTCCGTGCACGGTTGATATTGGCCTGCGCTTTGAGGATGTGGGCTTGCCCGCCTGCCCGATGTTCGCAGGCCGGCTTGTGACCGGGGTAAAAAACGGCCCCAGCCCGGACTGGCTGCGCCAGCGTCTGGAAGCCATCGGCTTGCGCCCGATCTCGGCCCTTGTCGATATCACCAATTATATTTCGTATGATCGCGGACGCCCGCTGCATGTTTATGACGCGGATAAATTGCGCGGCAAAATTCATGCGCGGCTTGGGCGGGCGGGCGAACAGCTGCATGCGCTGGACGGCAACAGCTATAGTGTTGATCCGGCGGATTGCGTCATTGCGGATGATAATGGCGTGCTGGGCCTTGGCGGGGTGATTGGCGGCGCACCCAGCGGCTGTAGCGATGCGACGGTCAACGTGTTTATTGAATCGGCCTATTTCGACCCGCTACGGATTGCCGCCACGGGGCGCAGGCATGGCGTCGACAGTGACGCACGATACCGCTTTGAACGCGGCGTTGACCCGCAATTCGTGCTGCCCGGCCTTGAACTGGCGGCCCGGATGATCCTGGAACTCTGTGGCGGCGCCGCCAGTAATGTCCGGGTGGCTGGCGCGGCCCCCGCTCTGCCCGAAGTAATCGAATTCCGCCCGGAACGGGTGCGCGCCCTGACCGGCATGGACGTTGCCGATGCGGAATGCGTGCGCATTCTGGATGCGCTGGGTTTTTACGTTGACGCCGATGCCCGCCCGATGGAGGTGCGTGCCCCATCCTGGCGTCCCGACGTACATGGCGAAACCGATCTGGTCGAGGAAATCGCCCGCATCAACGGCTTTGACAAACTGCCCGCCACACCCTTGCCGCGTCTACAGCCGGTTACCGGCGTGGCCGTCAATATATCCCAGAACCGGGTGCGCTGGACAAAACGGCTGCTGGCCGGGCGGGGCATGATGGAGGCTGTAACCTGGTCATTCCTCAGTACAAAGATGGCCGAACTGTTTGGCGGGGGCGGGGCTGAACTGACCCTGACCAATCCGATTTCAACCGAACTGTCGGTGATGCGTCCCAGCCTGCTGCCGAACCTGCTGGCGGCGGCAAAACGCAATATGGACCGCGGTCAGGCTGATATTTCCCTGTTTGAGGTGGGGCCGCAATACGCAGGCGATGCGCCCCAGGACCAGAGTACCGGCGCCAGCGGCGTCCGCTGCGCGCAGACACAGCCCCGCCACTGGACCCATGCGGAACGCGCCGTTGATGTATTCGATGTGAAGGCCGATGTGTGGGCGGTGCTGGAACAGCTTGGCGTGGCCCAGGATAAATTGCGCATCACGGCGGACGCGCCGAATTGGTATCATCCGGGCCGATCCGGCGTGATCCGGCTGGGGCCAAAAAATGCGCTGGCGGCATTTGGCGAGGTGCATCCGGCGATTCTGGAGGCCATTGACATGCGCGGCCCGGTGATGGCGTTCGAGATCGTGCTGGACGCCATACCGCTGCCGAGGGTGCGCGGGGGAACTTCACGCGGGCCATTGCAAAGTTCAGATTTACAGCCCGTAAAACGCGACTTCGCCTTCATCGTTGATAGCGCTGTCTCCGCGGGTCAGCTGCTGAGCGCAGCCGCCAGTGGCGCGGCCGGCCTGATCGCGGATGTCAGCCTGTTCGATCTCTACGAAGGCGAGCGCATAGGCGCGGGCCGCAAATCTCTGGCCATCAGCGTAACCCTGCAGCCGCGCGAGAAAACCCTGACCGACAGGGAAATTGACACTGCCGCCGAAGCAATTATTGCAGCCGTGAAAAAAGCCACCGGCGGGGAATTGCGCGGGTAGCGAACGGTTCACCGCTCCGTCAGTTTCAGCTCGATCCGGCGATTGCGGGCGCGCGCCGCGTCACTGTCTGCCGGATCAAGCGGATGAAACTGGCCAAAGCCTGCGGCGGCCAGGTGGCTGGGCGGCACCCCTTGCGCTGTCAGAAAATTCACCACTGACAAAGCCCGCGCGGCCGCCAGTTCCCAGTTGGAATGAAAGCGGTCCGTAAAAATCGGCACTGTATCGGTGTGGCCATCCACCCTCAGCACCCATTTCAGCTCGGCAGGAATTCTGGGCGCAATTTCATTCAGCGCCGTGGCGATTGCGCGCAACTGCTCCTGCCCGGCCTCGCCAATATCGGCCGATCCCGACTGAAACAGCACTTCGGACTGAAAAATAAACCGGTCGCCCGCAATCTGAACACCCGGCGTTTTGGCCAGCACTTCACGCAAACGCCCAAAAAATTCCGAGCGGTAGCGCGCCAGTTCTTCCACCTTGGCGGCCAGCGCCTGATTGAGCCGCGATCCCAGATCGGCGATCACGACCTGATTTTCCTTGTCTTTTGCTTCGGCTGCATCCAGCGCCGTGGCAATTTGCGCCAGCTGTGCGCGCAATTCCGCGATTTGTTCATTCAACAGTTTGACCTGCGCCTGGGCTTGCAGGGACACCTGCTTTTCCGCCTCCAGACTGCCCTGCATGCCGGAAATTTCGCCTTGCACGGAGGTAATGGCGGCTTCGCGCTGCAATACCAGATCGCGCAACTGAACGATGGTTTGTTCCGCCCTGAGCGCAACGCTGCTTTTTGAGTCAAGCGCTTTTGAGGTGCTCTGCAAGGTGGCCGACAGGCGGCTTACTTCATTGCGCAGGTCATCGCCCGACGCCTTTTCCATCGCCAGGAGCGCGGCAAGCTCTGCCGCCCTGGCATTCAGGTCGCGCAGGGCTTCATCACGCCCCGACAAGGCCTGGGTCAGATAAAATTGCGCCAGAATAAACACCGACAATACAAAACTGACCACCAGCAGCAGATTGGCCAGGGCATCGACGAAACCCGGCCAGATGTCCAGTCCGGCCCGGCGGGCGCGCAGGCTGCGCGCAGCCATCAGCCGTCCGCCTTGCGCTGTTCCTGGGCCAGTGCGGCAACAGTGCGCGTCAGAAGTTTGAGATCGGACCGCAGATCAGTGACGGTGCGTTCACGGCCGTCAATGGTGTCCTGCATCAGGCGCGACAGATGCACGTCGATGTTGCGCAGATGCTGGCGGCTGGCCTGATCCAGCCCGGCATCGGCGCTTTCGCGCTGCTGCACCATCTGTTCCAGCAGGCCGCGCATTTCGCGCTGGCCATCCAGCATCCGGCGCGAAACATCCTGATCCGATTGCAAATGGTCGGTCAGGTTGGCCAGCTGTCCGGACAGTGAAAGCAGCGCCTGGTTGGAGGCCGAACGGCTTTCTTCGCCCCGCGCCACAATCGCCTGTAAACGTTCGACTGTATCTGCGGTCTGTTCCAGCAGGGCCGTCACATAAACCGGCATCGCCGTTTCACCCTCGGACAGGGCGCCGCCGGAAGATAAACGGGTCAGGCTGGACAGCCATTCTTCCAGTTCATTGTAAAACTGGTTTTGCGCCTGTCCGGCATTGAGATCGAGAAAGCCAAGGATCAGCGATCCGCCAAGCCCGAACAGCGAGGACGAGAACGCCGTGCCCATGCCGGTCAGCGGGGCCTGGAGGCCCGACTTTAACTGGTCAAAAACAGTGGTAATGTCACCCCCCTGCACCGACAGGCCCTGAATGGTTGCGCCTATCGTACTGAGGGTGTTGATCAATCCCCAGAACGTGCCGAGCAGCCCCAGAAAGATCAGCAGCCCCACCAGATAACGCGATATTTCGCGCGCCTCATCCAACCGGGAAAATATGGAATCCAGCAGCGAACGGGTCGCCGACGCCGACAATATCATTTTACCGCTGCGCACCCCCAGCATCGCGGCCATAGGCGCCAGAAGCACGGGGGCGGTCTGTACTGCAATTATTTTTTCTTCGTGCGAGGCGTGCGAATGGGTCCGGCGCACATATTCGACCCAGTTGCATTCCGGTCCCAGCCGCAGCACCTGCCGGAAATTGTATAAAATACCAATCATCAGGACAAGGATGATCAGGCCATTCAGGGCCGGGTTCGCGAAAAACGCCGTGCTTAATGTTGCAACCAGCAGCCCCAGCACACCGGCGACCACAGCCAGAAAAATGCCCATCCGCATCAGGAAACGCCGCTGTCCGGACATGGCCGCTTCCTGATGCGGCATATCGCTCATTGCGCCACCACGATCACGTCAAGGCGATCATCGGGTCCGCCATCGGCCGCAGGCCCAAGGGCGCGCACATCAATGCGGGCGCTTTCGAGGCCCCCCGCCAGCAAATGCGACCGTGCCGCCAGCGCGCGTTTCAGGGCGACACGCCGCACACCTGCATCATCCTGGGCGCCGGAGGCATGGGCTTTCAGTTGCACACGCTGATTTTGCGTCAGGGATGCGCGCAGGGCGTCCAGCTGAACTGCTGCCTCCGGTGTTAATTCAACCGCACCCGGCGCGAACAGTATTGCCGC
>JBEBFX010000160.1:0-7592 GCA_040081735.1 Alphaproteobacteria bacterium
ACCGCACCCCGGCGTGCAAGCTCGCCTACACCCGCTACGACAAGGTGGTTGAAGCGCTGGGCGGGCACGGCGAATATTGCGAAAAACCGCAGGAAATCCGCCCGGCCCTGGAACGCGCCTTTGCCTCGGGCAAACCGGCGCTGGTGAACGTCAAGCTGCGTCAGGATCTCGATACCGGAATGAAGGGCAGCACCTACGTCTAAAACTCCAGCTCCATGCCATCATAGGCGGGAACCACGCCTTCGGGCAGTTCCCGCAGCAGGGTATGGTAATCCATGTCAATATGCAGATTGGTCAGCACGGCAAGTTTGGGTTTCACGCGCGCAATCCATTCCAGGGTGCGCGCGAGGTGCGAGTGGGTCGGGTGCGGCGTATAACGTAGCGCATCCACAATCCAGCAGTCCACGCCTGCGATCGCCGCAAAGCCCGCTTCCGGCAAATTCACAATGTCAGGGGTATAGGCAAAGTTTCCAAACCGGTACCCGACGCAATGCGCCCCGCCATGATCGACCAGAAACGGCGCGGCCTCGATGACCCCGCCCGGCCCCTCGACCCTTGCGGCGTCTTTTATCAGATGCCCGTTCAGAATGGCCGGATACGAGGCGCCTTCCGCCTGGGAAAAGCAGTAACCGAAACGGGCGTTCAGCTCGTTAAAGGTAACTTCATCCGCATACACATTAACGCGCTTGCGCATGTTCATCACCACCATGCGCAGATCATCGATGCCGTTCGCCTGATCCGCGTGGGAATGGGTGTACAGCACCCCGTGCAGATGGCTTATCCGCGCCATCAGTAATTGCTCGCGCATATCGGGCGACGTATCGATCAGGGCATTGGTGCCGCCCTGCTGCACCAGAATGGAACACCGCAGACGGCGGTTGCGCGGCTCATCCGGGTCGCACACGCCCCAGTCGCCGCCAATGCGCGGCACACCGCCCGATGACCCGCTGCCTAAAATGGTGACTTTATGTCCGGGCATTGGCGCGGTCCGCTTTGTTGAACAGGGTGAAAAAATTATCCGTCGTGCGATCAGAAAACGCTTCGCGGGTCTCGCCAAAAAACTCCGCCAGATAACGCGCCGTATCCGCAACAAACGCCGGTTCGTTGCGCTTGCCGCGATGCGGCATCGGAGCCAGAAACGGCGCATCGGTTTCAACCAGAAGACGGTTGGACGGTATCATCTTTGCAGTTTCGCGCAGGTCTCGGGCGCTTTTAAATGTCACGATGCCCGACAGGGAAATATATAGTCCAAGATCAAGTGCGGCGCGCGCCAGTTCCGGCCCGGCGGTAAAACAGTGAATGACACCCGGAAAGGCCCCCTTCCCCGCTTCATCGCGCAGAATTGCAATGGTGTCCGCATCGGCGTCGCGGGCATGCACAATCAGCGGCAGGCCGGTTTCGCGCGCAGCGGAAATATGCGCACGGAATGAAATTTGCTGCGCCTCGCGCGAACTGTGCTCATAAAAATAATCAAGCCCGGTCTCACCAACGCCAATCACCTTGGGATTATCCGTCAGGGAAACTATGCGCGCGCAATCGGCGGCCGGTTCGCTGTCCGCCTCATGCGGATGTATGCCTACCGAGCAATAGATGTGCGCGAACTTACCGGCAACATCCCGGATGCGTTCAAATTCACTGATCCGGGTACAGATTGTGAGCATCATGCCAACGCCCGCCAGAGCGGCGCGGCGCACCACATGATCCATTTCCCCGGCGAACTCGGGGAAATCCAGATGGCAGTGGCTATCGACAAGCATCGGCCCTATTTACCCTTCTTTACGGAAGCGCCCGTTTCAACGGGTTCCACATAGCGCGGAAAAACCCCTGTTGGCGGCGGCAGCAGCGCGCCGCTCGCTAATCGATGCGCCGTTCCAAGGGCTGCAAAATTCCGCGCATCCGTCGCGATCCCTAACTGATCCAGCAGCAGCGCGGCGCTATGCGGGATTACCGGCTGCGCAAGTATGCAAATCTGGCGCAACACTTCTGCGGTGACATACAGCACCGTCTGCATACGCGCCGGATCGGTTTTTGCCAGGGCCCAGGGCTGCTGTTCGGCAAAATACCGGTTGGCGTCCGCGACAATCTTCCACACCTCGCCCAGCGCCAGATGGATGGCCTGCATTTCAATATGCGCGCGCGCCTTATCCAGCATGGCGTCTGCATCAGCAAATATCGCGCTATCCGCGTCGCGGAAT
The DNA here is from genome assembly GCA_040081735.1 of Alphaproteobacteria bacterium. Classification (GTDB taxonomy): domain Bacteria; phylum Pseudomonadota; class Alphaproteobacteria; order UBA11222; family UBA11222; genus UBA11222. The sequence goes on from JBEBFX010000160.1 coordinate 2,196, forward strand.
GCTCCCGGCGCCGGCGTCACGCCCCCGCAATTTTTCGCAATCATCGACAGGGAACGTTGCGCCAGATTGCCCAGGTCATTGGCGAGATCCGCATTGGTGCGATTGACCAGGGATTCGTGGGAATAATTGCCATCACTGCCAAACGGCACTTCGCGCATGAAGAAATAGCGCATCTGATCCAGCCCATAGCGTTCCACCAGATCCTGCGGGCTGACCACATTCCCCAGGGACTTGGACATTTTCTCGCCCTGGCTTTGCAGGAAGCCGTGACCGAACACCCGCCCTGGCAGCGGGACATTAACGGATATCAGGAACGCCGGCCAGTAAATGGCGTGAAAGCGCACGATATCCTTGCCGATTATATGCACATCGGCGGGCCAGAATTTCTGAAATTTGTCACCGTCAGGATAGCCAATGGCGGAAATATAATTGGTCAGCGCATCCAGCCACACATACATCACATGATTGGCGTCGTCAGGAACCGGAATGCCCCAGTCAAAGCTGGTCCTTGAAATAGACAAATCCTTCAGGCCGGATTTAACAAAATTCACCACCTCATTGCGGCGCGTGAGCGGCAGAATAAACTCCGGGTGCGCATCATAATGGGCCAGCAGGCGATCCCCATAGGCCGACAAGCGGAAGAAATAGCTGTCTTCCTCCACCCATGTCACCGGTGTGCCGCTGGGGGCCTGCTTTTGCCCGTCCGGCCCTGCGATTAATTCATCCTCTCCGTAAAACGCCTCGTCGCGCACCGAATACCACCCGGCGTATTTGCCGAGATAGATATCGCCCGTGGCCGCCATTTGCCGCCATAAATGTGAGGCCGCTTTATGATGGCGCGGCTCGCGCGTGCGAATAAAATCATCATTCGAGCAATTCAGCAGCTTGACCATTTCGCTGAAATACATCGAATTACGGTCCGCCAGCGCATCGGGGGTTATCCCCTCCTTGCGCGCGGTCTGCTCCATCTTCTCGCCATGCTCGTCGGTGCCGGTAAGGAACATAACCTCATAGCCGTCAAGGCGCTTGAACCGCGCCAGAACATCGGTCGCTATCGCCTCATAGGCGTGCCCGATATGGGGCGGCCCATTGGGATAGGATATCGCCGTCGTAATATAAAAGCGCTTCTCCGCCACTGTTCGGGTTTCCAGATGCAAAGGGGCTAGCGGCCCTGCGCCGTTTCAGCCAGACGTGAAAATATGTTCAAAATCACCTGTTTGCGGCTGAGATTGACGCTATCCGCGCGCCGCAAAAGAGTATTGATGTTTTCCCACACCTCTGTCCATTGATCAAGGGGGGCCGCAGTAATCAGGCGCCGCATCAAGGCCGCTTCACCAGGGACGCGATCTTGCGGCATCGTTGCGGCCGCCCCGGCGCGAATCATGCGCGCCAGCCATACTGTCAGCATTTCTGTCATGGTCTCATAGCTTTGCCCGGCGCTGACCCCGGACAGACGATCACCCAATCCATGCAGGGCCGCGATATCCAGCGCAGGCAATCCCGAAAGCAGGCCTATCATTTCCCGGAACTGGTCAAGCCCGCCGGCCTGTATGAGCGCCAGGGCGCGGCCAGGACTGCCCTCTGCAAGACTGGCCGCCAGAGAAAGTTCGGCGGCATTCAATTCTGAAAAATGCGCGGCAACAACCTGCGCCAGATCTGAGCCGCTCAGAGGACTGAGAATCAATTTCCGGCACCGCGACCGCAGGGTAGGCAAAAGCCGCCCCGGTGAATGGCTGATCAGCAGAAAGACCGCCTGTTTCGGCGGCTCCTCAAGAATTTTAAGCAAGGCGTTGGCAGCCGCTGTGTTCATATCATCGACGCTGTCAACGATGCAGACGCGCCATCCGCCCTGACCCGCGTTGAGTGAAAAAAAGTCATTCGCCTTGCGCGCCACCTCAACAGGCATGACGCCCTGTATGCGGCCTGTTTTGTCCACCGGGCGCCGCAATAACAAAAAATCAGGATGGGACAAAGCCCTGACCCAGGCATACACCCGATCATCCTCCGCCATGGCCAGATCGGGCGGCACAACCGCGCCCGCGCCATATTTCAGCAGCGCCCGCGCGATGCGGTACGCCAGGGTGGCCTTACCTATTCCTTTGGGACCCGATATCAGCCAGGCATGGTGCATCCGTCCCGCAACAATGGACCCGGCGGCTTCGGCCAACGCGTTCCGATGGCCGATAATATCGCGCGTCACGCGAGGATGGGGAAACCCTTCGAGGCGGTCGGATTCAATTTCATCCTCTTCATCCTTGACGGGGCGTCTGGCCATTGGGCGGACCACTCAAATCCCCAGCCGGGACGACAGCGCCGCCAGAATGGCGTTCGCGACACTATCCGGCGGGGCTGCCGCATCAATCAGGACACAGCGGGCGGGTTCGCGTGCGGCAATCTGCAAAAAGCTGTCCCGCAATCGCTGATGGAACGCCGCATCCAGACTTTCAAAGCGGTTTTCTGCCCCGCCGCGCAACTGCGCGCGCGACAACCCCAGTTCAACCGGAATATCAAGCACCAGTGTTACATCCGGCGCAGGACTGTCTGCATCCAGCGCAAGGGCCGCCAATCGCTCGATTGTCTCCCGGCCAAGCCCGCCTGCATCGCCCTGATACGCAAAGGTGGAATCGGTAAACCGGTCGCAGATCACCCAATCGCCGCGGCCAAGCGCCGGAACAATCGTTTCACGCAAATGGCCGCGCCGCGCGGCGAACAGCAGCAGGGCCTCGCTCATTGCGTCCCAGCGCGCGGCTTCACCTTCAACCAGCAGTTTTCGTATAAGCTCAGCCCCCGGTGCGCCACCGGGTTCGCGCGTCAGCACAACCCCAAATCCGCGCTGCTGCAACGCTGTCAGCAGCAGACGCGCCTGGGTTGATTTGCCGGCCCCCTCGCCGCCCTCAAGGGTTATAAATTTTCCGGGAGAAGATGGCATGCTTAAGTTCCGTCCTAGCGGGCTGCTGAAAAACCTTTCTTTTTGTCATCCTGAGCGGAGCGAAGGATCTCAGAGGTGCTGGAAACGCTGGAGATCCTTCAGTCGCAACGCTCCATCAGGATGACAATTCCAGGCTTTTGAGCAGCCTGCTAGAGCAATTCCGTCTGATCCGGACATGGTCCAGGGGCTAACCGCTCGACGCCCCCCATAGCAGATAATTGAAGGCCGCCGGAATTTTACCGAAATATCCCAGCTTTTCTACAGTGGCGCCAGCGATAACGGGAACCGTAACGGGCTGCATGCCGTCGGCGGTGAAGGTGACTGTTCCCACTTGCATCCCCTGGGCCACCGGCGCCGCCAGCGGCGCCTGGTAAACCAGCTTCGCCTGCAAGGATTTGCGCGCGGCGCGCGGCAGGGTCACCCGAATATCCCGGCCTGCCACCAGCGGAATTTTATCTGCATCCCCAAGCCAGACATCCGCCTCATCCAGTTTCTGATTGGCGCTCAGCAGCGTATAGGTCTCAAATTCATTAAATCCCAGCGTCAGAAGCCGTTCCGCCTCGATACCCCGGTGCTTGTCGCTGTCCAGGCCGGTGACAACCACAATCAGGCGCCGCCCGTTTCGTTCCGCCGATCCGGTCAGGCCATAACCCGCTTCCTCCGTATGACCCGTTTTCAAGCCATCCGCGCCGGGATAGGAATATAGCAGCGGATTACGGTTGCCCTGTTTGATGCCATGCCAGGTAAAATCGATTTCAGAAAAAATCCCGTAATATTGCTTGTGTTTATTGACCAGATAGCCGGCCAGGGTTGCGAGATCCCGCGCTGTCATCATGTGTTCGGGATCGGGCCAGCCCGACGCATTACGAAATTCCGAATGGGTCATCCCGATCTCCCGCGCCCGTTCGGTCATCTTGCGGGCAAAGTTCTGTTCATCGCCGCTTATGCCTTCCGCAACAACCACGCAGGCGTCATTGCCGGATTGCACGATAATGCCGCGCAACAGATCACCAACAGGGATCCGCGCCCCAAGTTCGACGAACATTTTCGAACCCTGTATCCGCCAGGCGCTTTCGGATACCGGGAAGGTGTCTTCCATTTTGATACTGCCGTCGGCCAGCCTGTCGAACACCATGGCTATCGTCATCAGTTTGCTCATGGACGCAGGGTGCATCAGCGTATCGGCGTTCTTTTCAAACAGTACCGTACCCGTCCCGGCATCCACCAGTATCGCTTCGCGCGCGGAAGTATCGATGGCAGTCTGGGCTGAGGCCTGCGGCCAGACGCCAGCCGCAAATAAAAAAACCAGAATAATGTATTTACGCATGATGATGTCCATTCATTAAGCCCTTTAATCAACAATAATCTGCGCACTCGGCTGCCCTGCGGCAATAACCCGCGCCAGTGTCGCATCGGCTATTTCGACCGACGCCAACGGCCCCGTCCTGACCCGGTAAAACGACTTGCCATCAATCACTTTGGCGCTGATCTGAAACCCCGGCTCGGCCCGTAACAGCCGCCTGCGCAAACTTTCCGCATTCTGGAGATCGATAAAAGCCCCGGCCTGCACAAATATATTACGCACGGCGGGCACTGGCCGGAACTCGACCTGCGGCTCGGCCGCCTGTCCAGATGGCGCAGCTGGCTGACTGGCAATCTCAAATGGGGCTGGCGGGCCACTGCCCCGAGGCGCCGGTTTTACTTTGGAATCCACTATACTGCCGGGCAAAACCTGGCTGCTGACGCCGGAAGAGGGCGCGGCGGCCACCAGCGTCTTTTCTTCGGCGCTGGTTTGCGGTTTTGCGGCGACAAAGGTCCCGGCCTTGCCGCCGCCGCTATCCTGTATCTGAACCCGCACCGGCGCAGTGCCCGCTTCGCCGAATCCCAGCAATTGCGCCCCACGCCGCGACACATCGATAATGCGTCCATTGACGAACGGCCCCCGGTCATTGATTTTCAGAACGATGGACCGGCCATTATCCAGGTTCGTCACTCGCACATTGACCGGCAGGGGCAATGTCTTGTGGGCCGCCGTCAAGGCGTTCATGTCATAGGTTTCGCCATTTGCCGTAGCCTTGCCGTGAAAGCCAGGGCCGTACCAGGAAGCGATGCCGGTTTCGTCATAATCTGGCTGCTCACGCGGGTAATACCATACACCGGCAACCTGATACGGCTCTCCTACCTTGTACACCCCGATGGCTTTTGGCGGCGGCGGTGGTTTGCCAGCGCATCCGGTCAGCAGTAACGCCAACATTCCTGCCGCTGCAAAACACTGAAACAGTCTCACCATCATCTTGCTAGCGCGCCCCCCCGATCTGGTCAGACAGGGCGCCGACAGTCAGCGCGTAATAATGGGCGCAATTATAGCGCAGGATTGATTCGTAATTTGCGTAAACGATAAACGCCGGACCGTTGGGGGATTGCGGAATTGCCAGGGACCCGTTCAGATTATGGCGGGGCATGTCTGC
>JBEBFX010000022.1:0-26441 GCA_040081735.1 Alphaproteobacteria bacterium
TGGTCGGCGGCACGGTTTTCCTGATGTGGCTGGGTGAACAGATTACGGCCCGCGGGGTCGGCAATGGCATATCACTGATTATCTTTGCCGGTATTGTGGCGGAACTTCCAGGCGCGCTTGTTAGCACGTTTGAACTTGGCCGCACTGGCGCCCTGCCGACATTTTTCCTGCTGCTTCTGGTGCTGATGATCGGCGGCGTCATTGGCGCCATCGTCTTCATGGAGCGCGCCCAGCGCCGCCTGCTGGTGCAATATCCCAAACGTCAGGTGGGCCGTAAAATGGTTGGCGGCGAAGCGTCGCATTTGCCGCTGAAACTGAATGTGTCCGGGGTTATCCCGCCGATATTCGCGTCATCCATTCTGCTGTTGCCCATAACAGTCGCCAATTTTTCGGCGGGTGCGGGGCCCGAATGGTTAACCACTGTGACCAGCCTGCTTGGCCACGGACAGCCGCTGTACATGCTGTTCTATGCGGCAGGCATCATGTTTTTCTGTTTTTTCTATACGTCTATTATTTTTAATCCCGAAGACACGGCCGAAAATCTGCGCAAAAACGGCGGCTTTATTCCAGGCATAAGGCCCGGCGCAAAAACAGCGGAATATATAAATTACATATTGACCCGGCTGACGGTCGTTGGCGCGCTGTATTTGACCGCGGTTTGTCTTCTGCCGGAAATTCTGGTCGCGCAATATTCTGTTCCGTTTTACTTCGGGGGCACATCCCTGCTGATTGTGGTCAGCGTGACCATGGATACGGTGGCGCAAATCCAGAGCCATTTGCTGGCGCATCAATATGAAGGGTTGATCAAAAAAAGCAGACTGAAGGGGCGCAACAAATGAATTTGATTTTGTTGGGCGCGCCGGGCGCGGGTAAGGGGACACAGGCGGAGAGGCTACAGGCGGAACGCGGCCTGGTGCAGCTTTCGACCGGTGACATGCTGCGCGCGGCGGTGGCGGCGGGTACTGAAACGGGCCAAAAGGCCAAAGCGGTCATGGACCGGGGCGATCTGGTGCCGGATGCTGTGGTGGTTGGCATTATTTCCGACAGAATCGACCAGCCTGATTGCCGTAATGGCTTTATTCTTGACGGATTTCCGCGCAATGAAGCCCAGGCTGTGGCGCTGGATAAGATGCTGACGCAAAAGGGGAAAAAGCTGGATCGGGTGATCGAGGTCAAGGTTGACGAAAAGATACTTTTTGACCGTATCCGAAACCGGGCCGCCGAAGCGGCAAGCACGACAGGCGCGGTCAGGGCGGATGACAATGAGGAAACCCTGCGCAAGCGTCTGGATGTCTACCACGCCCAAACCGCCCCGCTGCTGCCTTACTATCAGGCCCAGGGAAAACTGCACAGCATTGACGGGATGCAGCCGGTAGCGGATGTGGCGCGGCAAATTGCCAGGCTTTTGGATAAGGTGTAAAGAGATCGCCAAAGCCGATGATTTATTTGACTGGAGGCTGGAAATACTTATAATCCGCCAGCTTTGCAGGTCTTAAAAATCATTAGACTCAGATAATCAGAATTGGCCGGTTGGCGTTCAACAATCGACCGTCTGCTTTGGGTCATTTATTGAACAATTCATGCCCGGAATAGGCAAGACCGGGAACTTAAGGAGAGAGATCGTGGCGCGTATCGCAGGTGTAAATATTCCAACCAACAAGCGGGTTGAGATCGCGCTTACTTATATTCATGGCATAGGCCGGACCAAGGCGCGCGAGATATGTGAACGCGTTGGTATTCCTTTCGAACGCCGGGTGTTTGATCTGTCCGAATCGGAAGTAATCCGGGTTCGTGAAACCATTGATCAGGACCATCTGGTGGAAGGCGATCTGCGCCGCGCTACAGCCATGAACATCAAACGGCTGATGGATCTGGGCTGTTACCGGGGTTTGCGCCACAGGCGCGGGCTGCCGGTTCGTGGTCAGCGGACCCACACCAATGCGCGCACGCGCAAAGGCCCTGCGAAGGCTATTGCCGGGAAAAAGAAATAACACGGAATTATCCGTTTCAATATTTGCAGCCGGTTACGTCTGGGCGTTTTATAAATCAAAACGCGGCCAGGCAGGCTCAAGAAAGGTTCGATAGAGTATGGCCAAGGAAGCAACGCGTATTCGCCGTAAAGAGCGCAAGAACATCACTTCTGGTGTGGCGCATGTGAATGCGACTTTCAACAATACCAAGATCACGATCAGCGATGCCCAGGGCAATGTGATTTCGTGGGCATCGGCCGGCGTGATGGGCTTTAAGGGATCGCGCAAATCGACCCCTTATGCGGCCCAGGTTGCGGCGGAAAGCGCCGGTAAAAAAGCGCAGGAGCATGGCATGCAGGTGCTTGAGGTTGAGGTCAAGGGACCGGGGTCCGGGCGCGAATCCGCGCTTCGCGCGTTACAGGCGGTGGGTTTTACGGTCACCAGCATCCGCGACGTGACGCCCATACCGCATAATGGCTGCCGGCCGCCCAAGCGCCGCCGGGTCTAAAGGGGCTGATGGGCCAAAGTCCGTTTCGGCGCATGCGCCGTATTCGGGTCTGGTCTGGAAATTTCATATACGAGATAGCGCGGATCGTACGCGCATCACTTCAGGCATGAGGTCGCCAACGTGATCGAAAAGAACTGGCAGGAACTGATTAAACCTAACCGGCTTGAGGTTGATCCGGGTTTGGATCCAAAGCGCAGGGCAACAGTGGTTGCCGTGCCTCTGGAGCGCGGGTTTGGCGTAACGCTTGGCAACAGTCTGCGGCGGATATTGCTGTCGTCGTTGCAGGGGGCGGCGGTTACCTCTGTCCAGATTGACGGCGTGCTGCATGAATTCTCATCGATCAGCGGCGTGCGCGAAGACGTCACGGATATTGTGCTTAATCTGAAATCACTGGCGTTGCGAATGCATTCCGAAGGGCCGCGCCGGATGATCCTGTCCGCTGAAGGGCCGGGCGAAGTGACTGCCGCGCAAATTACGCAGGTTGCGGACATTGACATTCTAAATCCGGACCATGTGATTTGCACGCTGGGACAGGGCGCCAGTATCCGGCTGGAACTTACGGTCAACAATGGCAAGGGCTATGTGCCGGCCGACCGTAACAGGCCCGAAGACGCGCCCATTGGCCTGATCGCCATCGACGCCCTGTACAGCCCGGTCCGGCGTGTGTCGTTTAAGGTTGAAAACACCCGTGAAGGCCAGGTGCTGGATTATGACAAGCTGACCATGGATGTTGAAACCAATGGCGCGGTCACGCCGGAGGATGCGGTTGCCTATTCGGCGCGCATCCTGCAGGACCAGTTGCAGGTCTTTGTCAACTTTGACGAGCCAACCCGTGCGCAAACCTTCGAGGAACGCCCGGAACTGGAATTCAATCCGGCCCTGCTGAAGAAAGTTGACGAACTGGAATTGTCGGTGCGTTCGGCGAACTGCCTGAAGAATGACAATATCATCTATATCGGCGATCTGATTCAAAAGACCGAAGCGGAAATGCTGCGCACCCCAAATTTTGGCCGCAAGTCGCTAAACGAAATCAAGGAGCTGTTGTCCCAGATGGGCCTGCACCTTGGCATGGAAGTTTTGAACTGGCCGCCGGACAATATCGAAGAACTGGCCAAACGCCACGAAGACCAATATTAAGCATTTGAGATTTTCCGGATCGAAACGCGATACCGGGCATAAGGAGATAGTATCATGCGTCACGGCGTTGGCGGCCGCAAACTGAACCGTACAGCATCGCACCGTAAGGCGATGCTGGCGAACATGGCTTCGGCCTTGATCAAGCATGAGCAGATTGTCACGACGTTGCCAAAGGCCAAGGAATTACGGCCTTATGTGGAAAAGCTGGTGACCAAGGGAAAAAAGGCGACGTTGCATGCGCGGCGTCAGGTTCTTGCCCTGCTGCCGGATTCGGATCAGGCGCTGGTCAATAAACTGTTCGGCACGCTGGCGCCGCGTTACGCCCTGCGTCATGGCGGCTATACCCGGGTGATGCGGGCCGGTTTTCGCTATGGTGACAATGCGCCGCTGGCGGTGATTGAATTTGTGGACCGTGACGTTGATGCGCGCGGTCAGGATTCCGGACCGGTTCAACTGGATGATGAGGCCTGAAGCCAGGTTTGACGTTGCGTTGACAGCCAGCTGCATGAAGGCGGCTTTGCTGCCTGTCGTTCTTTTCCTTGCAGCCATGATGATCGTTCCGGCTCGGGCGCAACAGCGTCAGGCGCCTGAAAGCCGCGACCAGATACAGCTTTCCTTCTCTGAAGTGGTGAAAAAGTCAGCCCCGGCCGTAACAAATATTTTTGCGCGCCGGGTGGTGCGTTCTGACGTGCGCCCGTCCCTGTTTGATGATCCGATGATGCAGCGGTTCTTCGGAGAAAACTTCCGTGGGCAGTTCATGCCGCGCGAACGGGTGCAGAATACGCTCGGGTCTGGCGTGCTGGTCCGGGCGGATGGAATTATTGTCACCAACAATCACGTCATCGAAAATACAACCGGCATCCGCGTGGTGCTGAGCGACCGGCGGGAATTTGACGCCGAGGTTCTGCTATCTGATCCGCACACGGATCTTGCCGTGCTGAAAATCAATACGGACGGCGCCGCGTTGCCGGTTCTGGAGTTCGCCGATTCGGATAACGCCGAGGTCGGCGATATTGTGCTGGCCATCGGAAACCCGTTTGGCGTCGGTCAGACAGTGACCAGCGGCATCGTGTCTGCGACGGCCCGGACCCAGGGCGGGGTATCGGATTATCAGTTTTTTATTCAGACCGACGCCGCGATAAATCCGGGCAATTCAGGCGGCGCGCTGGTTGGCGTCGATGGCAGGCTGATTGGGGTCAACACGGCGATCTTTTCCCGCAGCGGCGGTTCAATCGGCATAGGGTTCGCCATTCCTTCCAACATGGTCAAACAGGTTGTCGATTCGGCCCTTTCCGGCGGCGCGGTGGTGCGCCCGTGGCTGGGGGCGTCTGGACAGCCGCTGACCCAGGATATCAGTCAGGGGCTGGGGCTGTCGCGCCCTGCTGGCGTGCTGATCAGTAATGTCTATCCGCAAGGGCCGGCGGATAAGGCGGGTCTGCGTGTTGGCGATGTCATTCTTAAAGTGGGTGACCGGGAAATAACCGATCCGGAATCCCTGCGCTACCGCATTGCCACGGCCAAAGCGGGTGCAACAGTCAAGGTCGATATTTGGCGCGATGGCGCGCCCGCCGCCCTGATCATGGGCCTTGCGCCCGCCCCCGAAACGCCACCCCGGAATCTGACTATATTGAAAGGCAACCAGCCGCTAACTGGCGTAACGATTGCCAATCTGTCACCGGCCTATGCGGAAGAGTTAAGCCTTAGTCCAGGTCTAATGGGGGTTATCGTTGCGCAGATGCCGTCCCGCAGTCCGGCGGCCAGACTGGGTATCCGCCCGGGCGATATTCTTCTCGCAATTGATCAGGATAAGGTAAAACTGGTTGAGGACGCGGTGCGCCTGACCACGGGTGAGCGCAATGTTTGGGAATTCCGCATCCGGCGCGGTGATCAGGTGCTGTCTCTGCGCGTTGGCGCATAATGCTTATTCAGGGATAACAATGTGACAAGCCTGTTTGAGGCGGCGGGACTGGAAGGCGGCGCGCCACGGCCGCTTGCGGATCAGTTGCGCCCCGTTACGCTGGATGAGGTTGTCGGACAGGACCATCTGATTGGTCCGGAGGCGCCGTTGCGTCGTATGTCCATCGCGGGGAAGTTAACGTCGCTGATATTGTGGGGGCCCCCCGGAACCGGAAAGACCACCATTGCGCGTTTGCTGACCACGGGAACCAGTCTGCATTTCGAACAGCTGTCGGCGGTGTTTTCCGGGGTTGCGGATTTGCGCAAGGTGTTTGATGCGGCCCGCACCCGGCGGCGCGACGGGGTCGGAACTCTGCTGTTCGTCGATGAAATTCATCGTTTTAATCGCGCCCAGCAGGATGGCTTTCTGCCCTATGTGGAAGACGGGACCATTGTGCTGATCGGGGCCACCACGGAAAATCCGTCGTTTGAACTCAACGCCGCATTGTTATCGCGGGCGCAGGTCATGGTGCTGCGGCGTCTGGATGACGCCAATCTGGAAACCCTGCTGTCGCGGGCCGAGGCCAGGACCGGCAAGCCATTGCCCCTGACTGCGGACGCCCGCGCCACCCTGCGGGCCATGGCCGACGGCGACGGCCGCTTTGCGCTCAATCTGGCGGAGGAGCTGTACACGCTGGATATTGCGGCCCCGCTTGATCCTTCGCAGCTGGTTGAAACCGTGCAGCGCCGCGCGCCAGTTTATGACAAGGCGCAGGAGGGCCACTATAATTTAATCAGCGCACTGCATAAAACCCTGCGCGGTTCTGATACGGATGCCGCACTCTACTATCTGGCGCGGATGCTGACGGCGGGGGAAGACCCGCTTTATATTGCGCGCCGTATGGTGCGATTCGCGGTTGAGGATATCGGGCTGGCCGATCCCAATGCGCTCGTGCAGGCGCTGGCGGCGAAGGACGCCTATGATTTCCTGGGATCGCCCGAAGGCGAACTGGCGCTGGTGCAGGCGGTGATCTATCTGGGTACCGCGCCGAAATCCAATGCGGTGTATCGCGCATCCAAAGCGGCGAATGTTGCCGCCAGGGAACAGGGTTCGCTGTCCCCCCCCAAACACATCCTCAATGCGCCGACAAAAATGATGCGCGAACAGGGTTACGGAGCGGGTTATCAATACGACCACGATACGGCGGAAGGTTTTTCCGGGCAGAATTATTTTCCCGAAGAGATGCCGCGCCGGCGGTTTTATGCGCCAACCGAACGCGGCTTTGAGCGGGAGATCATCAAGCGTCTGGCGTATTGGGATGGGCTGCGGGAGAAAACCGCGAAGGATGCGTAAGGCCATGCCGTGCTGAACCTTTACCTTGCCGTTGCGGCGGGCGGCGCGCTGGGATCTGTGGCGCGGTATATTTTTGTGGGGCAGGCGGCAAGGCTGCTTGGTGTGGGGTTCCCGTGGGGAACGCTGGGGGTTAATGTTCTCGGTTCGCTGGTTATGGGACTTGCAGCCGGATTTTTTGCCGCACGCATATCCATGCCGCCGGAAATGCAGGCATTTGTCAGTGTTGGCGTGCTCGGGGGATTTACGACTTTCTCGGCATTTTCACTTGATGTTTCGCAGTTGCTGGAACGCGATGCGTTGCTGCTGGCGGGGGTGTATGCCGCAGCCTCGTTCGGGCTTTCAGTTGGGGCGGTGCTATTAGGCCTTACATTTATGCGCCGTTTGCTCGCATAGTCGGCCCATGAAAGCAGCAAAAACATTCGAAGTCAGCATCGAGGAATCCGGGTTGCGCCTTGACCGGTGGTTCAGGCGCCGCTTTCCGCAATTGGCCCACGGAAGGCTGGAAAAACTGCTGCGCACCGGTCAGGTGCGCGTCGACGGCGGCCGTGTCAAGGCGGGCTTTCGTCTTGACCGCGGTCAGCAGGTGCGGGTGCCGCCGCTTCAGGCAGAAGATACGGCGGCGCAGGAGGACTATAAACCGGCCGCAATGAAACTCTCGCGCGCAGACCGCGCCATGATGCTGGATGCGGTTCTGTACAATGACGGCGCCGTCATTGCAATCAACAAGCCGCCTGGGCTGGCCGTGCAGGGTGGCTCCGGCACGTCACGCCATGTTGATGGCATGCTGGACGCCCTGCGCGCGGAAGGCGGAGAGCGGCCCCGTCTTGTGCATAGGCTGGATCGTGACACCAGCGGCGTATTGCTGCTGGCCAGCACGGTGCATGCGGCGGCGCGTTTTGGCCAGGCGTTTCGCAGCCGGGACGCGCGCAAGATCTATTGGGCGCTGACCGTTGGCGTTCCACGGCCGCTGCAGGGGCGCATTCGTGCGCCGCTCGCAAAACTGAACGGCGAAGGGGCCTGGGAAGACCGTGAACGGGTCAGCGCGGTTGAGGCCGATGATCCGCGCGGCAAGCCTGCCGACACGCTGTACCAGGTGATAGATGTGGTAGGCCAGCACGTGGCGTGGGTTGCCTTCATGCCGCTGACCGGGCGCACCCACCAGTTGCGCGCCCATGCCGCAGTTCTGGGAACGCCTATCGCCGGGGACAGGAAATATGGCGGCGACAGGGCGCTTGTGGAAGGCATCGCTCCAAAACTGCATCTGCACGCGCGCTCGCTTGAAATTCCGCACCCTGATGGAGGGATAATTTCGGTTACCGCGCCCCTGCCCGAACACATGCAGGATACCTGGAAAATTTTTGGATTTAACGGCAATCTTCCAGATGACCCGTTTTTGGAGTGGGACCGGTGAGCGGACTTTCCCGGCCCATCATCATCGCTGCATCGATTGCCGCTGTGATCGTGATGACTCTGGGGGGTGTTGCCGCCTATCTGCTGATTAAGCCGCTTGATCTGTCTGACTTCAGACCTGAAATCGCCGCCGAACTCCAGGCCGCGACGGGCCGGGAGGTAAAGATCGATGGAAAAGTTACTCTGGGGGTTTCGCTCAGGCCAACCCTCATTGTGGAAGGGCTGGAGATTGCCAATCAGAAATGGGGCAGGGCGAAGAAATTTATCACCATCGGACGAACGAAAATCCGTGTACATCTGTTTCCGCTGTTGCGGGGACGCGCGGACATCATTTCAATCAAGGCGGAGCATGCCGTCGTGCATCTTGAAGTCGATGGCGTCGCGCGGCGCAACTGGACGCTGCTGGCGCAAGCAGTAACAGCCGAGGGTGAGGAAGCGCAGATACCCGAGATCGAGGAAATTACAGTCAGTGATATTTCCCTGGATTATCGCGACATCGTTGATCCCGGCGTGCGCCACAGTGTGATTCTTGAGAAAGCCTCACTGATACACGACACAGTCAACGGCATAGGCAGTTACACGATTTCAGGAAAACTTGGCGGCCACAGTGTCAAGGCGGATGGGAAAATTGCGCCGCTTTACACGATAAGCGCGGAACAGCCCCGTCAGTTTGACATGAAGGCGCAGGCCTTCGGCATGACCCTTGACGCCGATGGCAGCGTAAAATTTCCATTCATTGAATTTACGTACTCAGATTTTACCCTCGAAGCCCCGAAGGGTTTAACCCAGGCAGGAGACTATTTCGGGGTCAGCCTGCCAAATATTGGCGCCATTAAAATATCCGGAAACCTGACGCCGGTGGAATATGATCTCCATTTTGGCAATCTTGACGCAAGTATGGGGGACATCAAGACAGCCGGATTTGTCATTGTTGGATTGGGCGCGCCGCTCAAAGTCAAATCTGATCTGCGGTCAGAAGCGCTGGACATAGAACCTTACTGGAACATGCTTCCGGCGTCAGTGCCGCCGCCGGGCAAGATTTTTTTTGCGGATCCTATAAAACTTGATCTGCCCGAAGGCGTTGAACTGCAATTTCGCTATGCTGTTAAATCACTTGATATGGGCGATCATAAATATTCCAACTTTCTTCTGGACGGGCAGGTTGATAATAAAGTTCTCCGGCTCAATCACATGGATATGGATTTTGCAGACGGCAGAATGACAAATACAGTGACATTGAAGCCGCTGCCGGACGCTCTGTCGTTATCCATTCAGAGCAATGTGACGGGCGCCGATATTAACAAGCTGTTGAAACAATTTGATATGCCGAAATATGCCAGCGGCAAGGCATTTTTATTGCTGCAAGGCGAAAGCAAGGGACCCACGCTGGCTGCGTTAGCTGCCGGATTTGACGGACGCGCCTATTTTGAAATTCAGGAGGGCGCAATCCCCCAACGCCTGTCGTCCCTGATAAGGGGTGGTATAACCGATGTGTTCCGATCCATAAAGGGCATGTTCGACGGCGGTGGAAATGACGCAAAGATCGCGTGCGGATTTGGGGCCTTCGTGATCAATAACGGCATTGCCGAAAACCGGGGGCTGCTCATGGTGACGGACAAGGCCGTGCTGACGGGAACAGGTCATGTTGATCTTGGGCAGGAGCGCCTGAAATTGCGTCTGTCGCCAAGACCGCGCGATAATTCGCTGATCAGCCTCGCCAGTGACGTCGATATAAGCGGCACGCTGGTTTATCCGGAATTTCATCTGAATTCTGGCTCCGTCGCCAAAAATGTGGGCAAGACTGCGCTGGGGGTCGCGCTGGGGCCCCTGGGCATGATTCTGGGAGCGGCAGGCTCGATCATTTCAAAGCCCGGTAACAGGGCGAATTCCACGCAATGCGCGCCGGCGAAAGCGGCTGCGGTCAAGTCTCTGCAGGAATCCGGCGAATGGCCGGAACTGAAGCAGATCGGACCGGGCCAATAGATGATCAGCCTGTGGGCGTAAGACGCACGATGTCCCGGTCATCGATAGCGATCAGTTCCGCCTGTTCCTGGGCGAACGGCTCAAACCCCATGCGCTGATAAAGCGGCAGGGCGCGAGGATGGTCCAGCGTGCAGGTTTGCACTTGCAGGCGCGTGTCCCGGCGCGCCACGCGATCGAGACGGCCTGGGACAGCAGGAAACGGCTTAGACCCATCCCTGAAAATTCAGACATCAATCCAAAAAACACCAGATCGACGTCCGGAATATTCCGGAAATCCAGTTCGAAATAACCGGCGGGCACGCCGCCGGCATAGAGAACGTAGATTTCCACCTGTTCATGGTGAATGATGTCCAGCAGTTCGCTATCGGACATTCTCTTGCGATTCACCCACGCATAATCGCGCCCGACCATGTGGTAAAGATACCGGTAATAATGCAAGGGGGGCTTTTCAACGCGTAACAGCGCGTAATTGCGCAGCGGCGGCGCCACGTGCAGCAGCAGCGGCTTGCGGTGCATTTCAAGAAACGTGACCATGGTGCGAAGGGTTTTGGACATTAAACGCAAAATCTCACGTCTCGATTGGCAGGTCGTGCCTGCCGCCCCATTCAGCCCACGATCCATCGTAGAGGGCAACCGACTTGTGCCCCAGCCGATGCAGGGCCAAAAATACAATGGCTGCGGTGACGCCGGATCCGCAACTATTGACCACAGGTTTTGTCATATCTATGCCGGCCTCATCTACAATGCGGCGAAGATCATTTACCGGTAGCATCGTGCCATCCGGAGCGATCAATCGTGCGTACGGCAGATTGATCGCCCCCGGAATATGCCCGGGACGCACGCCGGGCCGGGGTTCCGGTTCCGCACCCCTGAAACGGCCCGGCCCCCGGGCATCTACAACCTGTTCCGCGCCGGTGCGCAGATTATCCAGCATCTGGCCGACATCACGCAGAATGTAACGGTTCAGCCGCGCCGTGAAATGGCGTTCCCGCGGCATTGGGGGCATGTCCTCAACCGGCCGATTTTCAGCCTGCCATTTGACAAACCCGCCATCAAGCACCGAGACATCCTCATGTCCCATAACGCGGAACATCCACCACACCCGTGCGGCGCTGAATAATCCTGCGCCATCATAAACAATAATGCGGTTGCCATCCCCGAGGCCAAGCTTGCGCACGCGGCTGGCGAATTTTTCCTGGCTCGGCAGCATGTGCGGCAGGGCAGAATCTGTGTCACACACGTCGTCAATATCGAAAAATACCGCGCCGGGAATATGGCCTGTTTTGTATTCCGCCCTGGCATTACGACCTGCGTCGGACAGATACCATGAACAATCGACCACCCGCACATCGGGCGCGTTAATGTGCTGGGCCAGCCATTCGGTGCTGACAAGGGTGTTGGGGATATCAGTTGTCATGGCGGATTATAACCAATCTGGTGCGGGAAGGTTTCTGGTTTTGAGGAATTCAGGGTTGAACAGTTTGCTTTGGTAACGGGTGCCGAAATCGCACAGGATCGTTACGATGCAATGCCCCGGCCCCATCTGTTGCGCCAGCCGGATGGCGCCGGCCACATTGATGCCGGTCGATCCGCCCATGCACAGGCCTTCGGCCCGTAATAGATCGAAAATCACCGGCAGGGCCTCCATGTCAGGGATATTGAACGATTCGTCGATGGGCGCGCCCTCCAGATTGGCGGTGACACGGCCCTGACCAATGCCTTCGGTAATGGAATCCCCCGTGGCTTTCAGCTCGCCGGTCTTGATCCAGCTATGAATGGCCGAACCATCGGGATCGGCGCAGGCCGTGACAATATTGGGATTGCGTTCCTTCAAAGCCATCGACCTTGCCCTCTGTCTGACGCCAGATTTCCGGACCGGTTCCTTCGTAATGGGCGCGGCGGTTGGCCACATTGTCGAACTGGTTGGCCCAGATGGCGCCTGCCGGTTCCTTTGCATTAAGCTCCTCGGCCAAGCGGCCAGAATATTTCACATAATTGTTTTCGTCGCGATAGGGAACGGCAGGCACTTCGACCAGTTTGGCGCCGGTCAGGCGGATCATGTCTTTCTTTTCCTGGGACTGGGTGTCCGGGATAACGATCACGGACCGGAAACCCAGCGCATTACCGACCAGCGCCAGTCCGATTCCGGTATTTCCGGCAGTACCCTCCACAATGACGCCGCCGGGTCTTAACCGCCCGCTGGCAATAGCGTCGCGAATAATAAACAGCGCCGCCCGGTCCTTTACGGACTGACCGGGGTTCATGAATTCAGCCTTGGCCAGAATATCGCAGCCGGTAGCGTCCGACGCCTTGCGCAGCCGGACAAGCGGCGTATTGCCAATCGAGTCAACCAGGCCGTTTCTTATTTCCATTCTGTTGCTACCCTCAACGGTCCTGTTTCATTCAATGGCGGCGGGCGTGGATTTACGCGATTCCCGCAGGATATGGTGACGGTTAAGTTCAAGCCATTGCAGCGCAAAAGCAAGCGTAACATTGTTGATGCGCCCATTGGCAATACCTTGCAGAGCGGCCTCCCGGCCCATAACGATCACCCGTATATCCTCGTCTTCGTGATCCAGGCCGTGAATGCCGCCCACACCATCCGTGTCCGTAATGGCACAGAAATAATGGATTTTCTCGGCGATGCAACCCGGGCTTTGATAAAACGCTCCCATCGGGAAAAAATGACCCAATCGGCACCCAGCTTCTTCCAGTGCCTCGCGCCGCGCAACATCCTCGGGGGCCTCGCCCGGTTCAAACCGGCCCGCAATGGTTTCCACCAGCCAGGCCTCCTGGGGCCGCGTTCTCCCGGTATTGGCATAAGGTCCGGCACGGAACTGTTCGATCAACACGACTGTGTCATGCACCGGGTCATAGGGCAGCACCACAACGGCATCGCCGGAAATGAACACCTCGCGCTGTACTGGCTGCGTCCATCCGCCATCGTGACGGCGGTGCCGGACATTATACAGATCAACCGCGAAATAGCCGGAATATTTGCGCTCACACGATACCAACGCAACGTCATCGGGACCAAAGGACCGGACAGGCCAGTCATCCTCTTTCATCATTATATATCTTTCTATTCAATAGGATAATAAACATAATGGATGTTACAGATTAGAAAACGGCTCCCGCTCGCCGTTTATCGTCAACGAATGAAGATGCGATTTTTAAACAAGGCACTATATTTAATTTTATGCGCACAGTGATACCAATAAATCCGCAAAATGGGTGCGCCTGGGTAACAGGCGCGAGTTCTGGCATTGGCCGGGCTATCGCGCTGGCCCTGGCGCGGGAAGGATGGCGCGTTGCCGTCAGCGCGCGCGGTGCGGAGGGGCTGGAATCACTAGTGCGCGAGGCTTCCGGGATGAAGGGATCAATCCATCCTTATCCCCTTGACGTGGCGGACGCCCGGCAGGTTACGGACGTCTACGGCGCCATCAGCCAGACCAATGGACCTGTGGCGTTGGCCATACTGAACGCCGGTATTTACCTGCCAGTTGAAACGGCGGGGCAGATCGACGCAGCCCCGTTTTTGCAGAGCATGCAGGTCAACTATATGGGCGTGGTGCATTGCCTGGTTCCCTTACTGCCGGAACTGATGGCCCACAAGATGGGGCATGTGGTTATTGTGTCCTCGGTCACCGGATATGGCGGATTGCCCCGCGCCGCCGCCTATGGCCCAACCAAGGCGGCGCTGATAAATCTTGCCGAATGTCTGAAGTTTGATCTTGACCGGGCGGGGGTGCAAATCAGTGTTGTTTGTCCTGGTTTTGTCGATACACCGGCAACGGCGGCAAATCCATTTCCCATGCCATTTCTGATGCCGTCAAATCTGGCGGCGCTACGCATCCTTGCAGGGATTCAGGAAGGCAGCTTCGAAATCACCTTTCCCCGCCGTTTTACCTATGCCCTGAAGTTTATCAATATGTTGCCTTACAGGGCTTATTTCTTTTTAGTAAAGAGATTTACTGGATAGACTTAAAGTATAATCTAAATCTGAACCAGAACGATTTTGTTGCCCTTCATGGCGATGGCCAGCTTTCCATTTTTCAAATCCAGCGCCGCCAGTCCAAATAATTCCCGGCGCCAGCCCTGCATGGCTGGCACATTGGCGTCGTCATCGGCCGCGATGCGATCCAGATCGGCGCTATTGGCGACCAGTTTGCTGGCGACCCCTGCCTGCTCACATTTGATTTTCAGAAGCACCTTCAGCAATTCGAGCGTGCCGCCGGTTGATGGGCCTGGGGCGTCGCGATCTGGTAATGGCGGTCAATCCGCCTCAGGAATTTCTGCGCCAATGCGTATGGCCGCCAGCAGGGAACTGCCAAGTTTGCCATCGGCAAAACCCGCCGTGACCGACCGCATCCGCCCCATTTCGGCGAGGGAATGGGGCGGATGGGCGGCTATTTCCAGTAACGCTTCGTCCCGGATCACCCGGCCGCGGGGCAGATCGCGGGCTTGCGCCTCGGATTCGCGCCAGGCGGTAATTTCCCGCAGCACTCCCAGGAAGCGGCGATTACCGCCCCGGGTCTTGATGCGCAGCCAGGCTTCGCGCGGGTCGGTAACATAGGTCTTTGGATCGGTCAGTGTGGCCATTTCTTCGGATAGCCATGCCTCGCGCCCGTTCTTGTGTAACTCCAGCGCCAGCCAGTCATAGACGCCGCGCAGATGCGTGACATCCTGCATGGCGTATTTCAACTGACGTTCGCTCAGGGGCCGAACCGACCAGTCACTGAAACGGGAGCTTTTATCGATGTGAACCTTGCTGATTTTACGGGCCAGCGTGTCATAGCCGACCGAATCCCCAAACCCGCACACCATGGCGGCGACCTGGGTATCGAACATCGGCGCCGGGATTACGCCGCCATCATGGTGAAAGATTTCCACGTCCTGACGGGCGGCGTGAAAAACCTTCAGAACGTCCGTATTGGCCATCAGGTCGTAAAGTGGTGAAAGGTCTATGCCTGCGGCCAGCGGATCAATGATCAGCTCGTCTTCCGGGCCGGCAATCTGGACCAGGCAAAGTCGCGGCCAAAATGTTTTTTCCCGCAGAAATTCCGTATCGACGGTAATGTAGGGAGCTCTCGCCAGCCGCGCGCAACAGGCGGTCAGCTCATGTGTATCGATGATCAGTTTCATGGCGCCAGCTATACTGGATCGGATTTGTTTAGTCGCGCAAAAACGGCTGCCAACACTTGACAATCATCGGGTATCCATGCGCTTCTCCGCCCGGTTTAGGAGGAATAGAGGCTATGCACCAATACCGCACCCATACCTGTGGCGAACTGCGTTCTGAACATGCAGGAAGCACCGTACGCCTTTCCGGATGGGTGCACCGCAAGCGCGACCATGGCGGGCTGATATTTATCGATTTACGTGACCATTATGGCCTGACCCAATGCGTGCTGGATCCGTCTTCTCCGGTCTTTGCCGCTGTTGAGCAGACACGCCCGGAATGGGTGATAACCCTGACGGGAACTGTGGTTGCGCGGGGGGATGACACCAAAAACACAAATCTTCCCACGGGCGCCATCGAACTGGCGATCAAGGAGTTTGCCCTGATTTCGCAGGCGCAGGAATTGCCACTGCCCGTGTTCGGGGAACCCAATTATCCCGAGGAAATCCGGCTGCGGAACCGTTTCCTGGATTTGCGCCGGGAAAAATTGCACCGCAACATCATGCTGCGCAGCCACGTGATCGCATCCCTGCGCCGCCGCATGGAAGCACAGGGCTTTACCGAATTCCAGACCCCGATCCTGACCGCGTCCAGCCCGGAGGGCGCGCGCGATTTTCTGGTGCCCAGCCGTATGCATCCGGGGCAATTTTATGCCCTGCCGCAGGCGCCGCAGCAGTTCAAGCAGCTGATCATGGTGGCGGGTTTTGACCGCTATTTCCAGATTGCGCCCTGCTTTCGCGATGAGGACGCCCGCGCCGACCGCTCGCCGGGCGAGTTCTATCAGCTTGATATTGAAATGTCCTTTGTCACCCAAGAAGACGTTTTTGCAGCTGTTGAACCAGTTCTGCACGGGGTATTCGAGGAATTCGCCGATGGCCGCACTGTGCCGCCGCGCCCCTTTCCGCGCATTCCCTATTCCGACTCCCTGCTGAAATATGGCACCGACAAGCCGGATTTGCGCAATCCGATTGAAATTTGCGACCTGACGGAATTTTTTGCGCTGGATGCGGTTACCTTCAACGCCTTCAAGAAACCCATTGCCGCTGGCGGTGTGGTGCGTGCGATCCCCGCGCCAGGCGCCGCCAGTCAGCCCCGCAGTTTCTTTGACAAATTGAACGAGTGGGCGCGAAGCGATATGGGGGCGCCCGGTCTTGGCTATGTCATTCTGGAAGAAGAAGCGGGCGCACTGGTGGGGCGTGGTCCGATTGCCAAGTTTATCCCCGGTGATATTCTGGCCCGGATGGCGGTAAAGGCGAACGCACGGGCAGGGGATGCGGTGTTCTTTGCCTGCGATAAACCCAACCAGGCGGCGGCCCTTGCCGGCGCAGCGCGCATGCGTATCGGCGAGCAGCTGGAGATTTGCGAGAAAGATATATTCCGTTTCTGCTGGATAGTGGATTTCCCGATGTTCGAGCGCGATGAGGCGACGGGCAAAGTGGATTTCGCCCACAACCCGTTTTCCATGCCCCAGGGGGGTCTAGAAGTACTGGACTCTGCCGATCAGCTCGGCATCCTGGCCTATCAGTATGATATCGTCTGTAACGGCATCGAACTGTCCTCGGGCGCTGTTCGAAATCATCGCCCCGATATCATGTACAGGGCGTTTGCCATCGCCGGATATGACAGTGCTACGGTCGACAGCCGTTTTGGAGGGATGATTTCAGCCTTCAAATATGGCGCGCCGCCGCACGGCGGCATTGCGCCGGGGGTAGACCGCATCGTCATGCTGCTGGCGGATGAACCAAATATCCGGGAGGTCATTTTATTCCCGATGAATCAGCAGGCGCAGGACCTGTTGATGAATGCGCCGGCCGAAGTTTCCCCCGAACAGCTTCGCGAACTGCACATACGCATCGCCTTGCCGCCAGCCGTGGAGAAGAAAAAGGCCTAGCTTTTCCGGGCGCGGCCCGTCACAGACACTGGCGGGTGCGCCTGGGCCACATCCTCTATTGGAGGCTGCGAGGTTGCAGTCACCAGATTGCGGGTCGATTGCTCCAGCCGCGCGCACAGGATCAGGGACAGGTTAAACAGCACGCGCGCAGCGATCACAGGCATTTTATCCATGATCCGGCGGACGATTTCCTGGCTTAGCACCAGCAATTCGGTTTCGTCCGTCGTTACGACATCGGCGGTGCGCGGGACCTCGGTCAGATAGGCCAGTTCGCCGAATATGTCGCCGCGTTTGAGGCGGGCCACTTCTGCCTTGCCGGGCCCTGCAAGAACCCTGGCCCCGCCAGACAGTATGACAAACATTTCGCGGCCCATCTGGCCGGTTTTAACAATGGGCATGTTTTTACGGCAGTGCAGGACCGATCCCGCCCGGATAAAAGACATGGCCTCAGGGTAGCTCAGCCCTTCCAGCAGGGGAATGCCTGCTGTTGGCGCCTGGTTCAGCTTCCTTGCCAGGAAATGCCAGAATTCGTCATCCGCCATCGCCGCTTCGACCGGGGCGCGGGCATAGGCTGGAAAGGTGCGGGAGAACCAGTTACCAGTTTCCGGCGGATTGCGCATCCCTCCGGCAATCTGCGTAAGGGGCGATTTAACAAGCGAGAGATGCGGGTAATCTTCGGTCACCAATACCAGCGGCACCTGATACCCAAGATCGTTATCCATGAAATTCTCGCGAAACCGGCGATATCCCAGACGCTGGTACAAGGGTACCAGCGCGGGTGAGCATTGGCTGAAATCAAAACGGCTGCCGTTCTGCCGGGCAAGTTTGTAAATGGCGCTGAGGGCAAGCGAGGCTGCCTTGCTCGCCGTCCATTTTGGCGCGATCACCAGTTGACCGCTTAGGGACATGGATTCGATTCCGTATGCGCGGAAGGCGCCAAACCCCTCTAGCTCTGCCAGACCGAAGAGATTTTTATCGGCAAGCCCCGTTATCAGTCTTGCGGCAGCGGCAATTTCCGTCCCCCCGGATGGGGCGACATATATTAGCAGGGCTGACTTATCAATGGGATCGCAGATTTGTTTGACGCCATGATCGGCGTAGGGCGGATCGTCTCCCAGGTCCTCGACTTTTACCCTGTAACGGAAGCGGTAAATACGGCGGCGCTCCTCGTCACCGCCAGCGATGAAGACTTGCAGCTTAGAATTTTGTGACGCCCCGTCCTGCATAGGTAAAGATTGGATGAACAAGATGAACAGGGCGTTAAGGATCACAAAAAAAGGGGGCCGCGCGATCGCGGCCCCAGGTTTCAGCAGGGAAGACTCCGACGACTTCTCGGAGGTACGCAACGCAACTAACTGGCGATTTCCTTCATTTCATGACAATCGTTATGAGCAGCCGCTGGTGGCCCCGCAGGTATTGCACTTCATGCAGGTGCCGTTGCGGACCAGGGTGAAGTTGCCGCATTCGCCGCAGCTTTCTCCTTCATAGCCTTTGACACGCGCTTCCATCAGCAGGCTGGTATGCGTGCCGCCGCCGCTGGTCACAGCCGCGCTCATCACAAAGCTTTCGGAACTGACACTGGGACCGGTGCCGGTGCGAATTTCGCTTACCAGGGCGGCTTGAATTTCCTCCTGCTCGACGGCGGGCCGGTTGGCCCCGCCAGGCAGCACGACAAGCCGGCTGCGCACAAAACCCGTGCTGGTCACTTTTTGCACCTGGCCGGTGACATCTTCAACTCCGCGCCCCATCGCATCAAAGCTGAATTCATTTGGCTCCACATGCGCGAGGTCACCTCGTCCGAGATAGGAAATAGCCAGCTCCCTGAAGATATAATCAACGATGGATGTGGCGCTTTTGATGACGTCATTGCCCTGCACCATACCGGCCGGTTCAAAGCGGGTGAAGGTAAACGCATCGACAAACTCTTCCAGCGGCACCCCGTATTGCAGACCGATGGAAATGGCGATGGCGTAGTTGTTCATCAGACTGCGAAAGGCGGCGCCCTCTTTGTGCATATCAATGAAGATTTCGCCCAGCTTGCCATCTTCATATTCGCCGGTGCGCAGATAGACCTTGTGCCCGCCGACCGTGGCCTTTTGTGTGTAGCCTTTACGGCGGTGGGGCAGGCGATGACGCTCGGCGTTTTTCTTCTCAATTTC
Source organism: Alphaproteobacteria bacterium (assembly GCA_040081735.1). Lineage (GTDB taxonomy): Bacteria > Pseudomonadota > Alphaproteobacteria > UBA11222 > UBA11222 > UBA11222. The sequence goes on from JBEBFX010000022.1 coordinate 19,491, forward strand.
CAGAGTGCGCACGGCAAGCTGTTCTGCGACAAGTTGCGCACGTATGGCCGCAGGCGCCTCAATAACGGCCTGAGCGGTTTCCTGGGCAATATTCGCGTCATTATCCAGAATTTGCGCGTTCAGCGGCTGGCTCAGTTTCGAGCCGTCGCGATAGAGGGCGTTAGCCTTGATGCCCAGACGCCAGGACTTCATATAGGCGCTGCTGCACTCTTCAATGGTGGCGCTGTTTGGCATATTGATCGTCTTGGAGATGGCCCCGGAGATGAACGGCTGACACGCCGCCATCATTTCAATGTGGCTGTCCACGCTGAGATAGCGCGTGCCGATGCGCCCGCACGGATTGGCGCAATCGAACACCGGCAAATGTTCGTCTTTAAGACCCGGCGCGCCTTCCAGCGTCATGGCGCCGCAGCAATACAGGTTTGCGGCGTCGATTTCAGCTGGTGTAAATCCCAGCGCCGCCAGCATATCGAAATTCATGTCTTCCAGCTGTTCCCGGGTGAAGCCAAGCACGCCTGTGCAGAATTCTTCACCCAGTGACCATTTGTTAAAGACAAATTTGATGTCAAAGGCCGAGGCAAGTCCGGCCTCAATGGTTTCCAGTTGCGTGTCGCCAAAACCGCGTGCGCGCAGGGCTTCATGATGCAGTCCCGGCGCGCCCGCCAATGTTCCGCGCCCGGTCGCATAATTGATAATGGCTTCGATTTCTGATGGGGCGTAACCGAGCACCTGCAAGGCGGGCGGCACAGTCTGGTTGATAATCTTGAAATACCCTCCGCCCGCCAGTTTCTTGAACTTGACCAGGGCGAAATCCGGCTCGATGCCGGTCGTGTCGCAATCCATGACCAGGCCAATGGTGCCCGTTGGCGCGATCACGCTGGCCTGAGCATTGCGATAGCCATGTTTCCCGCCCAACGCCACGGCGCGGTCCCAGGCGAGCCGGGCGGCGCTGATGAGGGCCGTATCGGGGCAATTTGCGGCATCCAGCGGCACGGGAAGGGTTTGCAGCCCTTCATAGCCGCCTGCATTGCCATGCGCCGCGCGCTGATGGTTGCGCATCACCCGCAGCATGGAGTCCGCATTGCGCGCATAGCCCGGGAAGGCCCCAAGCTCGCGCGCCATCATTGCGGAAGTTTCATAGGAAACCCCGGTCATCAGCGCAGATATGCCTCCCGCAATGGCGCGCCCCTTGGCGCTGTCATAGCCAAGCCCCATGCCCATCAGCAACCCGCCCAGATTGGCAAAGCCAAGCCCCAGGGTACGATAGATATAGGACAGTTCGGCAATGCGCCGGGACGGGAACTGCGCCATCATGACGGAAATTTCCAGCACCATCGTCCACAGCGATGCGGCGTGGGAAAAGCCCGCAACGTCAAATGCGCCTGCGCCATCCTGGAATTGCATCAGATTTAGCGACGCCAGATTACACGCCGTATCGTCGAGAAACATATATTCCGAGCACGGATTGGAGGCGCGGATCGGGCCGCTTTTCGGGCAGGTGTGCCAGTCGTTGATGGTGGTGTGAAATTGCAGCCCCGGATCGGCGGACGCCCATGCGGCCTCGCCGATACGCTGCCAGAGTTTGCGCGCCGGCAGGGTCTTTGTTGCGACGCCATCCGTGCGCCGGGTCAGCGACCAGTCCTGATCATCTTCAACCGCTTTTAGAAATGCATCCGTTACCCGCACGGAATTATTGGAGTTTTGTCCGGACACGGTCAGATAAGCCTCGGAGTCCCAATCCGTGTCGAAGATGGGGAAATCAATGCGTTTGTGGCCCTGACGGGCAAACTGCACGGCCCGCTGAATATAGTTTTCCGGAACCATCATGGCGCGTGCGTTTCTGATTTCCTGACGCAGGGCCGGATTTTTTTTCGCGTCGAAACATTCATCGCCGTCGCTGCTGCAATTCACGCAGGCGCGGATAATGGCGTTGAGATGTTTTTCCAGCAGTCTGGAGCCGGAAACCAGCGACGCCACTTTTTGCTCTTCCAGCATCTTCCAGTCGATGAAGGTTTCAATATCCGGGTGATCGACATCGACGATCACCATTTTGGCGGCGCGCCGGGTCGTGCCGCCGGATTTGATGGCGCCTGCGGCCCGATCGCCGATGCGCAGGAAACTCATCAGTCCGGACGATTTGCCGCCGCCGGAAAGGGACTCGTTCTCGCCCCGCAAGGCTGAGAAATTCGACCCTGTGCCCGAACCATATTTGAACAGGCGCGCTTCGCGCACCCATAAATCCATAATGCCGCCTTCGTTGACCAGATCATCACTGACGCTCTGGATAAAGCAGGCATGGGGCTGCGGGCGTTCATAGGCGCTGCGGGAACGCTGTACTTCACCGGTGACGTGATCGACATAGAAATGCCCCTGCGGCGGTCCGTCGATGCCATAGGCCCAGTGCAGGCCGGTGTTGAACCATTGCGGGCTGTTCGGCGCGCACATCTGCTTTGCGAGCATAAAGCGGTGCTCGTCATAAAAGGCCAGAGCGTCAATCTGTGAGTCGAAATATCCGCCCTTCCAGCCCCAATAGGTCCAGGCCCCCGCCAGCCGGTCAAACACCTGGGCGGCATGCATTTCGGGTCCAAAGCGCTTGCTCGGGTCAATACGTTCCAGGGCCGTCTCGTCAGCGGTCTGGCGCCACAGCCAGCCGGGAACATCCTCTTCTTCAACCGCGCGCAGCTGCACGGGAACCCCGGCCTTGCGAAAATATTTCTGCGCCAGCACGTCACAGGCAACCTGGCTCCAATCAGCCGGGACGCTGACACCTTCCAGCCGGAAAACAATCGAGCCGTCGGGGTTGCGGATCTCGCTGTTGGCCGTGCGGAAGGCGATGCCGTCGTAAGGAGATTTGCCTTCGATCGTATAGTGACGCTTGACGCGCATATTGAATGCCCCGATTTACTGTGTTTGTGTTTTGACGGGTCAGGGGCGATGCAGATGGAACTTAAAGCCTGAGTTACCCCTCCGCTTTGTCCCGGCCACTACATCTGGTGTCCCTTTGCCCAGGGACCACCAAGACTAGGCGATAGCCAAAAATGCGCAACACATTTTGTGGAAAAAAAAGCGATCTCCACAACATATTGGGCTGTGTATAACTTTAAGATTAAATATGAAATTGATAAAAACAAAATTAAATCAAATATTTAAATCAATTATCTAACTTGAGTAAGCAACATCAGATAGCCCAAAAAAAATTTAGTCGCGCCAATGAAACGGGAATGAGGCCGAACCGGGCTGGACGGTAGGCAAAGTGAGTGCCATATTCGCGGCGGATTAGATTGTGTCTGCGCCGCGCCTGACGTTGCAGGCCGCCTGATGCCTGAAGGGGGGCGAAATGAGCCTGATAAAGCAGTTATTTACCTGGTGGGATGGGCAGAGCGCGGGAACCCGGCTCTGGACCTGGCGCAAGGGCGTCAAGGTTGGCGAGGACGCCCAGGGCAACATCTATTACCGCGAGCGCGACCGGGACCGGCGCTGGGTAATTTATAACGGACCTGTGGATGCTTCGAGGATACCGCCGGAATGGCACGGCTGGCTGCATCATACAGTGAATGAATTGCCGGGCGAATCAACGCACAAGCATAAAAAGTTTGAACGGCCCCATTTATCGAATCAGACTGGGACGCCAAATGCTTACCGGCCCAGTGGCAGTATTCTGACTGGATCAGACAGCCCCAGGGCGGCAGGCGCCTATGAAGCCTGGAGGCCGGACGCATAATCATGGGCGGAAACCTCGTAGAAACACTGATCGGCGCCGTCGTGCTGGCGGTTGCCGGCATCTTCCTGGCGTTTGGATATTCCAGCAGCACGGTAGGTCACGACGGGGGCTTTATACTTACGGCCAGGTTTGACCGCGTAGACGGACTGGTGACAGGCAGCGACGTCCGCATGTCCGGCATCAAGGTTGGCACGGTGATTGGTCAAAAGCTCGATCCGGCCACCTATCAGGCGATTGTCAGGATGGACATAGACAGGAAAGTGAAACTGCCGGACGATTCGTCGGCCAAGATAACGACCGAAGGATTACTGGGCGGCACGTATCTGTCAGTCGAAGCGGGGGGCGGCGAAGAACTGCTGCATAGCGGCGATGAAATTCGCTTTACCCAGGGATCCATCGATTTAATGAGTCTTATCGGTCAGGCCATATTCTCGGCGACCGGCAAGACCGAAGAGAAGAAATGACGGCAGACACCGCCCCCGCAGCCGGCGCAAAACAGCAATGGCAGGCCGAAGGCTACGCCCGCAATGCCCGGTTTGTGGCGGATATGGCAACGCCGGTGGTTGATTTGCTGGCCCCTGAACCTGGCGAGGATATACTTGACCTTGGCTGTGGCGACGGGGCATTGAGCCTTACCATTGCGCAGCGCGGGGCAATCGTGACGGGTATCGATCCCAGCCCGTCCCTGCTGGCGGCGGCAAGGGCTGGCGGGCTAAGCACGGTGCGAGGCGATGCGGCGGCGCTGCCATTCCTGGGGTGTTTCGACGCCGTTTTCACGAATGCGGCGTTGCACTGGATTCTGGATCCGGATGCGGTCATCGGTTCAGTGGCAAAGGCGCTGCGCCCCGGAGGGCGCTTTGTGGGGGAGTTTGGCGGCCATGGCAATGTGGCCGCCATCGTGATTGCCCTGCGCGCAACCGCGCGAAGACACGGATTGATTGAGGATCAGGTCTCTCCCTGGTATTTTCCGTCGCCCGCTGAATATGCAGACAGGCTGAAACGCGGCGGATTTCATGTAGATTACATAGAACTGATTCCCAGGCCGACGCCTCTGCCGACGGGAATTGAAGGCTGGCTGGAAACATTCCGCGCGCCCTTCTTTGAGGCGTTGCCCGGTGAAAATCGCGCTTCGGTGCTGCGGGAAGTCATCGATCTGCTGGCGCCCTCTTTGTGTGATTCGCGGGGCAACTGGACGGCGGATTATGTGCGGCTGCGTTTTGCGGCACACCTGGCAACCTAGAAAGCCATGCGTATAAAATCAGGTCTTGTGGCGCTAGGGATATTGTGGCCGGTTTCAGTGTGGGCGCAGATCGTCATTCCCCCCTCGGAAACACCGGAAACCATCGAAGTGCCCAGCCTGGAAGAGGAGCTAGGCGGGGTTGCGCCCTGGCGCCAGTCTCCCCCGGCAGGCGCGATGCCGATACCAGTTGAAACCGAGGCGGAACGCCGCGCCAAAACCGTACGGTTGAATGGGCTGGACAAGATTACCGGGCGGATATTGTCTTTTGACGCCCCAATTGATGAACCGGCTCTGTTTGGCGCATTGCAGATTATGGCCCGGACCTGTCACAAACGGCCGCCGGAGGAGACCCCCGAAACCAGCGCGTATCTGGAGATCACGGATTCAGGCCGCGCGGCCTCGGCGGGAACCGTGACTGTTAATAGGCAGCCCATATTTTCGGGCTGGATGTTCGCGTCAAGCCCGGCGCTATCGGCGCTGGAACACCCGATTTATGATGTCTGGGTGATTGATTGCAGCACTTCGCTGCCGCCGCAGGGGTCCGGCAGTGAATAAAAATCTGCATTGCCGTTGATAGCCCGGCGCAATAATTGGTGATAGCGGGCGCGCGGAATTTCAATGCCTCCGAATCGGCCAAGATGCGGCGTCAGGAACTGGGTATCCAGCAACTGAAAGCCGCCATGCCGCAACCTGCCCGCAAGATGTGACAGGGCGACTTTGCTGGCGTCGCGCACCCGGCTGAACATGCTTTCCCCAAAAAATGCGGCGCCGATTTGCAGGCCGTAAACACCGCCCGCCAGACGCCCGTCCTGCCAGCATTCGACGCAATGGCCATGGCCCTGATCGAATAACTGCGTGTAAAGATCTATAATCTGTTCGTTGATCCAGCTGTCTGGATGCCCCGGGCGCGGGGCCGCGCAGGCCCGCACGACCCGTTCAAAGGCGGTATCGATGCGTACGGTAAAGCTATCCGCAGCGATGGTGCGGGCCAGGCTGCGGGACACGTGAAATCTGTCCAGGGGCAAAATGCCGCGCATCTCTGGATCAAGCCAGAACAGCTCCGGGTCGTCGCGGCTTTGGGCCATGGGAAAATACCCAAGGCCATAAGCGCGCAGCACCAGTTCAGGTGTCAGTTCGGGCATAGCTGATGTTTGATCTTCTCAGCCGTCTGCAAGAAACTTTTCCAGCCAGTGAATGTCGTACCTGCCAGTGATGAAATCCGGTGATTGCAAAATAGCCTGGTGCAATTCAATCGTCGTATCGATCCCGTCAATGACAAACTCGTCCAGGGCGCGCCGCAGCCGCATTATGCATTCGTGCCGGTCGCGCCCCAGCACGATCAACTTTCCGATCAGGCTGTCATAATAGGGCGGAATCCGGTAACCGGCGTAAGCGGCGGAATCAATGCGCACCCCTAGCCCGCCCGGAACGTGAAAATTCTCAATGACGCCGGGAGAGGGGACAAAGGTTCGCGGATGTTCGGCATTGATGCGGCATTCAATGGCGTGCCCCCTGAGGATGATATCGTTTTGCGTAAAGCTCAGGGGCAGTCCGCTTGCGACCCGGATTTGTTCGCGCACCAGATCGATGCCGGTCACCATTTCGGTTACCGGATGCTCCACCTGCAGGCGCGTGTTCATTTCGATAAAATAAAATCCGCCATTCTCGTACAGAAATTCGATCGTGCCGGCGCCAAGATACCCGATGCCTGCCATGGCCTTTGTTACGATAGCGCCAATTTCACGCCGCGCCGCGTCATCCAGAGCCGGTGACGGGGATTCCTCCAGAACCTTCTGATGGCGCCGCTGCAGCGAACAGTCGCGCTCGCCCAGATGCGCCACATTACCATGGGCGTCCGCCATGATCTGAATTTCTATGTGGCGCGGGTGCGCCAGATATTTCTCCAGATACATGGCGTCATCGCCGAACGCCGCCCGCGCCTCCCTGCGCGCCGTGGCAAGCGCCTCTGCAAGCATGCCGGGTTCCGCCG
>JBEBFX010000303.1:0-1906 GCA_040081735.1 Alphaproteobacteria bacterium
ATTCCGCCCGCATCAGAATGATGTTGCTGAACCATGCAGCACTGACCGGCAGCACAGTGGCCAGTAAGATCCTCGCCAACTGGGCGGAATATAGCGGCAAGTTCGTCAAGGTCGTGCCGCACGACTATCGCCGCGCGCTGCTTGATTTGCAGAATGAGGAAAAAACAGCGAAGCCGGGTCTGCGGCTGGTTGGCTAATCTGCTTTATGTTGATGGAATGAGTATATGGGTAAAGTAAGCGGCTTCATGGAGTTTGAGCGGAACGAGCGTCCCTATCGGGCGGTCGGCGAACGGCTCAAGGATTTCAGGGAATTTGTCATTCCGCTGGATGAGGCCGAGCTCACGCGCCAGGGCGCCCGGTGCATGGATTGCGGCATACCCTACTGCCATAATGGCTGCCCGGTGAATAATATCATTCCGGATTGGAATGATCTGGTGTACCGGCAGCGCTGGCGCGAGGCGCTGGCGGTTCTGCATTCCACAAATAATTTTCCTGAATTTACCGGACGCATTTGCCCTGCCCCGTGCGAGGCATCTTGTACGCTGAATATTAATGAGGCGCCCGTCACCATCAAAAGCATTGAATGCGCCATCATCGACCGGGGCTGGGAAGAAGGCTGGATCGTACCGGAAATTCCGCAACGCCGCACCGGCAAGCGTGTGGCGGTGGTGGGCTCCGGCCCCTCGGGCATGGCCTGCGCCCAGCAACTGGCCCGCGCTGGGCATGATGTGACGGTGTTTGAAAAGAATGCGCGCATCGGCGGATTGCTGCGCTATGGCATTCCCGATTTCAAAATGGAAAAATATCAGATTGACCGCCGCATTTCACAGATGCAGGCCGAAGGCGTCACGTTCCGCCACAATACAGAAGTGGGCGTGGATGTGCCCGCGCGCGATCTGCTGAAGCAATATGACGCGGTGGTTATGACAGGGGGATCAGAATTTCCGCGTAATCTGGAGGTGCCGGGCCGTGAACTGGACGGCGTGCATTTCGCCATGCAGTTCCTGCCGCAGCAGAACCGCAGGGTAGGGGGCGAGGCGCCCTGGCCGCTTCCTGAAATCAGCGCCAGGGGCAAGCATGTGATCGTGATTGGCGGCGGCGACACCGGCTCCGACTGTATCGGCACGTCGCTGCGCCAGGGCGCCAGTTCAGTCACCCAGCTGGAGATCATGCCAAAGCCGCCGGAAAAGGAAAACAAGCCGATGGTGTGGCCGGACTGGCCCAACCGCATGCGCACCTCCAGCAGCCAGGCCGAAGGCTGCACGCGGGACTGGAGCGTATCCACAAAGCGTATCGTGGGCCAGAATGGCAAGGCGGTCAGAATTGAATGTATCCGGCTGGACGAAAAAATGCAGGATATTCCGGGTACGGAATTTAATCTGCCTGCCGATCTGATTCTGCTCGCCATGGGGTTTATGCACCCGGTGCACGAAGGTATGCTGAAGGATTTTGGCGTGGCGCTGGACCCGCGCGGTAATGTGCAGGCCAATATGATCAACTATAAGACATCCATAGATAAATTATTCGCCGCTGGTGATATGCGCCGCGGCCAGTCGCTGGTGGTGTGGGCCATCCGTGAGGGCCGCCAGGCGGCGCGCGCCGTGGATGAATATATGATGGGTGAAAGCCTGCTGCCGCGTTAGGGGTGTCGGCTATTCATCAGACCATTTGATCTGAAATTCGATTTCCTCCGTGCCGCCGCTTTTTTCATGTTCGAGAGAATAGCTGGCGCGGACCGGAACATAGATGCGCTTGCCCGCAATCTGAATCTCAAACTTCTCTCCTTGTTCAAGAGCATCGGCAAGGCGGCGAAGTTTTGAAATAAAGTCCGGCAGCGGATAATTCTTTTCAACATCCCGTTTTGCGCCGCTATTCATGATCGGTTGCTCCGGTTACCCAATGTTTA